>CBFRWL010000085.1:0-9139 GCA_965727025.1 uncultured Sphingomonas sp. | reverse complement strand
AACCGCGTGCTGATGTTCGAGCATGCCGTCTATTCGGTGATCTCGCCGGAGGGCTGCGCATCGATCCTGTGGCGCACATCGGACAAGGCCGCCGACGCCGCCGAGGCGATGCGGATCACCGCGGCCGATCTCAAATCCTTCGGCGTGGTCGATCGGATCGTGCCGGAACCGGTTGGCGGAGCCCATCGCGATCCGGCGGCGGCCATCGCCAGCCTGGCGGCGGCGATCGGCGAGGAGCTCGACGGGCTCGACGGGCAAACGCCCGAGGCGCTGCGGCAAGCGCGCCGCGACAAATATCTCGCGATCGGCTGAACGCGATTACGCAAAGCAACTGTTACGCAAACAAACACTGAACTGGGTAAAGCGGACTGACCGGCAGGGATCGGGATCGGGGGGAGATTTCGATCCGGCTGATCAGTCCGCCGCCCATGGCCGCTCAGGCCAACTCGGGAACCCTGGCGATCCGCACGCCATGCTGCGCGCCGAACTCGACGATATCGTTGGCGGGATCGAAGCGATCGCCTGCCATGGCGTCGTCGATGCCGGCGAAGAACTGCTCGGCATCGATGCCCGGCGAATGCGTCACGACCGCGCGGGCCGGAGCTTCGCCTTCGTTGAGAAAAGCGTGTTCATGCCCCGCGCCGAACCAGACATAATCTCCGGGCCCGGCGACGCTGCGCGATCCGTCGCCGTTGATCAGCGTGATCTCGCCTTCGAGGATATAGAAGCTTTCGCTGTCGCGGTCATGATGATGCATGGGCGCGCCGCAACCCTGCGGCACCGTCAGGATCATGCTCATGAACTGACCGGACTCGCTGGCGAGCAGCTTATATTCATGCCGCATGCCGAGCACATTGTGGATCGGGCCTTCTCCGTCGCGGCGAAGAACAGTCTTGGGCTGCTGCATTGGTGATTTCCTCCGTTCGTCATGTCCGCCGGGGCTCAGCCGCGGCGTTGCGTTGAGCGGGAAATGAACGGAGGCGCGCACAAACTCGACCCGTCCGCGACCGAGCTGGCTCAAGTTTCGATGAACCGTCGCGGCGCGACGAAAATGCAGTTTCGGAGCACCAACCTGTCCGAGTTCACATTCGCCAGTGGAAATTCAAAGCAGCCGGAGCGACGGGAAGCCCCTCCCAAGGCTCGAGCTTCGTCTCATTTTTCCTCGTCATGCCAGCGGCGGCTGGCATCCATGTCTCTCAAATAGTCGATGCCATCTCCAGTCGGGAAAGACATGGGGCCCAGCCTCCGCCGGGGCGACGGATCGTAATCGGGATACCAGTCTCGCCTTCAGCGGCTTGACGCTTGGGATGAATCCGCGCCGCAGAGCACTTGGCCTGATCCTTCGCTCGTGCCCGTGCAGGCAGGCTTGCCGTCGATAGCGATCGTGCCCGAGCCCTTGAGGACGTTGCGCGCGGTTCGTTCGCTGCGCAGCCGGATCGTGCCTGCCCCGATCAGCGACGTATCTGAATCCTGAGCGCTGAGCTCGGATCCATCGACCTCGCCCTCACCCTGACTGCGAATGCGCGCCTGGCTGGCATGGCCCGCCAGCCGGGCCGTGCCCGCGCCATTGATCCCGACAACCAGCTGATCGACCGCAAGCCCGCTGACATCGGCACGGCCGGCGCCGGTGAGGACAAGCGTGAAGCGGCTGCCGGGAACGCGATCGATGGTGACGTCGCCCGCTCCGATGACGGACAGAGCCTCGATGCTCGGCGTGGAAATGTGCAGGACGCCTTTACCGACGCCGTGCTGCTGCTCGCCCGTCCAATTGCTGCGATCGACGCTGACGAGCAGTTGATCGCCAGCATTGTCCACGCGGATGCGATCGATCGCATCGCGATCGCCTTCGGCATAGCCTGCGGGCGATCCTCCGACCTCGATCTTGAGCGTTACCGGCCCTTCGACCCGCAGGCGCGTGAAGCTGGTGACGCTATAGCCCCGGCGATCGGCCAGAGCCGGCGCCGCGATGAAGCTCGCGAGCGAGAGGAAAAGCAAAGGCGATCTGATGCGCATGCGCACGTTATCGGCAGAAGCGGCTCAAAAGAAAAGAGCGGCCCGTTTCCAAGCCGCTCCTCCCTTTGTCAAAAGCTAGCCTCAGTCGACTGTGGCAGATTCGCGCAGCTTGGTCGCGGCAGCGGCTGCCTTGCGGAGAATATCGAGGATCTTCTCCTGCGCGCTGGGCTCGTCGGTGGCTTCCATTGCCGCCAGCTCGCGCGCGAGGCGGCTGGTCGCCGCTTCGAAGATCTGGCGCTCGGAGTAGCTCTGCTCTGGCTGATCCTCGGCGCGGAACAGATCGCGCACCACTTCGGCGATCGACACAAGATCGCCCGAATTGATCTTCGCTTCATATTCCTGCGCACGGCGCGACCACATGGTGCGCTTGATCCGCGGACGGCCTTTCAGTGTGAGCAGCGCTTCCTGCAGCGTGGCATTCGACGAAAGCTTCCGCATGCCGACGGCCTCAGCCTTGTTGGTCGGCACCCGAAGCGTCATGCGCTCCTTTTCGAAGCGGAGCACATAAAGCTCGAGCTTGGCGCCAGCGATTTCCTGGCTCTGAAGTTCCACGACGCGACCGACACCATGCTTGGGGTATACGACGTAATCGCCGACAACGAAGCTCAGCGCATTAGCGACCATAGAGTGCAAACCTTTCCTTCACCCATCGCAAAAAACCGCAGGGTTCGCGTCACATAGCCATGCGTACGGAAGCCCGGGGGCCGCGAGAGTTGCTCCATTTTCAGACGGCGGATGAGGGGGAACACCCGCAGCGACGCGGCTCTTGTAACAGATTTGAAGGAAATATGCCAGCCTTTCGGCTGCATTGCAGCGCAAAAAGCTAATCTGAGTGGTGGAGAAAGCTGTGGATTATCGAATCAGTCGCCCTTGCCGGCCTCCGACGAGAAATATTTGTCATATTTCCCGGCCTCGCCCTTATGCTCGTCCGCGTCTGCCGGCTGCTCGCCCTTGCGGGTGATGTTGGGCCACTGCGCCGAGAAGCTGGCGTTTAGCTCGAGCCATTGCTCCAGCCCGTTCTCGGTATCGGGCAGAATGGCTTCGGCAGGGCATTCAGGCTCGCAGACGCCGCAATCGATGCATTCGCTGGGATTGATGACGAGCATGTTCTCGCCCTCATAAAAGCAATCCACCGGGCAAACCTCGACGCAATCCATATATTTGCAGCGAATGCAGGCCTCGGTGACGACGTAGGTCATATGTTCTTGCTCCCTGGCGAACCTGCGTCTGCTATTTCGCCAGAACCGGCGCGTCAACTGCCGATTGATTTGCAAGCTCAGCGATGCAGGCCGCAGCCTCCGGAGCCGGCCCGCGCCGGGCCGGTATTTTCTCGACCCTCAGCACGCGCACGCGGTCATGATGCGCAAAGGTCAGCACCGATCCCACCCTCACCGGCGTGGACGCCCGCTCGACGACCCTGCCGTCCAGGCGCATGCGGCCTTCCTCCACCATCGCGTGGGCCAAAGTGCGCGTCTTGGCGATCCGCGCGAACCACAGAAATTTGTCGAGCCGCAGCGAGGGCTCAGCCATGATGCTTCTTCAAGTGGGCGAGCGCGCCGAAAACATTGCCCGCGATCGCCGCACGCCCCTGCTTCCGGCGCTGGCGGTTACGCCAACTCCAGCCATCCTCCTGCTTGCGGAAACCCAGATCGCCGAGCAAGCGGCCAAAGCTTTCCGGGTGCAGACCGAAGGACGTCGCCATTGCACCATCGGGCACGAACGGCGCGGACGCCGCAAGGCTCTTCACGCGCCCTTCGTGCAGAGCGCGCGCCAGCCGCTCGGCCATGTCCACCCTGATCATCTGGATGCCGCACCGGCGGAAGCCGGCGACTTCCCAGGACGAAGCAGTCTCACGATCTTCAGGCACCATCACCGTTACGCTTCCCGCCGGCGGGGCGGCTGTGACGGGGGCGTTGCCGTAAACGGCGGTCAGCGCGAGCCGCCAGCGTAGCGCTTCGGGCTTCACCAACGCGGGGATGAACAGGTCCAGCGCTCCGAAGCGGATTCCGAGAGCGTGCGCGGCCGTACGGGCGCCTTTATCAAGCCCGGCCATGCTTTGCTCGACATCATGGCGGGCGAGGACACCCATTGCCGCGAGCAATGGCGCGTAAAGCGCGCGCAGCGCTGGCGACGTCTGCCGGTCGTGAAGCGACTCGTCGAGGCGCAACAGGGGGGCAAGAATGCGTCGCGTCGAGGCTTCCAGCCAAGCCGAAAGCCGCTTTTCAATCGCTCGTTTTGCGTCCAGCGGCAGATTTTCCACGAGCCGATGCAGGGCAATGCGCGGTCGCAGCGCATTTTTTCCCCGCTCAAGCCGCGCCACCACATCTCCCTTCCAGAAGATAGCCGCAGGGCGACCGGGGTCCGTCGCCAGCGTAAAGGCATTGTCGGAATCATTCGCGAGCACTTTGGCGCGCCGCGCAAGCTCGCTGCCCAGCCGCCGCTCGGCCGCCGCCAGCAGGCGCTTCTTGTCGGCAAGGCGCGCGGTCGGATCGACCCGGAAGCGGAAGCCTTCGAGCTTGCCGATCGCTTCACCATCGACGGCCACCTCGCCATCGTCCGCGATCGTGACCGGCAGCATATCGAGCCCGCGCGCGCCGAGATCGCGCATCAGCACTGCTGTGCGCCGATCGACGAAACGCTGGGTGAGCCGCTGGTGGAGCGCGTCCGACAGCCGCGTCTCGATCTCGCGCGTGCGCTCCGCCCATGCCTTGGGCTCCGCCAGCCAATCCGGCCGGTGCGAAATATAGGCCCAGGTCCGCACGCTCGCGATGCGATCGGCCAGCGCCTCGACATCGCCTTCGACCGTATCGAGCCGGGCAAGCTGCTCGGCGAACCACGGCACGGGCAAATGGCCGTCACCCTCGCTCAGATGGCGGAAGACAGTGCCCACCAGCCGCGCATGATGCTCAGCGCCGGTCTTGCGGAAATCAGGCAATCCGCAGGCAGACCATAGCCGCTTGACCGTGCGATCGCCCCGCGCGCGATCGATCACCCAGGCCTCGTCGGCCAGCTTCTTGAGCACGGCGAGGTCTATTGCCTGCGGGGCCGCGCGCAGTCCAGCGCGCCCGGGCTTGCGTTCGAGGTCGGCGATCAGCGCGTCGAGACTGTGCATGCCGAGATCGCTGTTGCGCCAGTAGAGATGATCGAGCGGGGGGAAGCGATGCTCCTCGATTGCGTCGATCTCCTCCTCCTCGAATGCCGCGCCGCCGCCTTCGAAGGAAAGCGATCCGAACGTGCCATCGCGCTGATGACGTCCGGCCCGCCCGGCGATCTGCGCCATCTCGCTGACGGTGAGGCGGCGCGAGCGGCGACCGTCAAACTTGCTGAGCGAGGCGAAGGCGACGTGCGATACGTCCATGTTGAGGCCCATGCCGATCGCGTCGGTCGCGACCAGATAATCGACCTCGCCGGCCTGGAACATCGCGACCTGGGCATTGCGGGTATGGGGGGACAATGCCCCCATCACCACCGCCGCGCCGCCGCGCAGCCGGCGCAGCATCTCGGCCACGGCGTAAACTTCCTCGGCCGAGAAGGCGACCACCGCCGAACGTGGGGGCAGCCGCGACAATTTGGTCGATCCCGCATAGCTCAGCGTCGAGAAACGCGGCCGGGCGATGATCTCGGCATCCGGGATCAAGGCGCGCAGCATCGGCCGCAGCGTATCCGATCCCAGGATCATGGTTTCGTCGCGACCGCGGGCGCGCAGCAGCCGATCAGTGAAGATATGACCGCGCTCCGGATCGGCGCCGAGCTGGGCCTCGTCGAGCCCGACGAAAGCGAAATCGCGATCCAGCGGCATCGATTCCGCCGTGCAGAGGAACCAGCGCGCCTTGGGCGGGAGGATCTTCTCTTCGCCGGTGATGAGGGCCACTTCCTGCGGCCCCTTGATCTTCACCACGCGGTCATAGACCTCGCGCGCCAGCAGGCGCAGGGGAAAGCCGATCATGCCCGAGGAATGGCCGCACATCCGCTCGATCGCGAGATGCGTCTTGCCTGTGTTGGTCGGACCCAGCACCGCGACCGGCGCCGAAGGGTTGCTCACGGCCATGGAGTCAAGATCGTCATATCCGCAGAAAAAAACAAGACATGCTTGAGATCTGGCGATCGATTCGATTGCTTCGATCCATCGCCTTTAAACGTTCGGTTCGTCGCAGGAAGAATCGCTTAAGCGGCGGTTTAATTTGACTTTAACCCGCTTACACCACAGTCTTCCCGCAGCTGGCGAAACCCATTGGGGATTTCGCGGCACGGAGCGGATTGGGGGTTTCCGGTTTTGTATCAACAGGTTGAGGCAGGATTCGGCCAGGCCGGCGGCGCAGCGACGCTGACGCTCGACCGTGCTTCGGCTCTCTTCCCAACCGATACGATCGCGATTTCCGGCCTTCGCGCCAAATTGCGCGCGCTCCAGCATCGCCTGGAAGATATCGATCTCGTCGTCGATCTCGGCGTGCGCATCGGCAGCAAGGAATGGTGGCGTGGCGCCGCCACCTGCTTCGCACTATGCGCCACGGCCTGGGCAATGCACCCGCCGCTGCAGCCGCTGCCGGGATACAGCGCGCCCGCGCTTGCCCCCGCGCAATGGGATGAGGCGCGTGCGCTCAGCATCACCCCGCTCGCGCTTGGCGCCGACAATGGCCGCCGGATGGGCGCGACCGACATGGTCGAGATGCTGGCCGACACGCCCGATCGCCCGCGCATCGAATTGACCGCGACGCTTGGCCGCGGCGATGGCTTCGTGCGCTCGCTCGAGCGCGCCGGCGTTTCCGACGCTGATGCCAAGGCTACCGGCGATCTCGTCGCGCAAGCGGTATCGCTCGGCGATATCGAAGCTGGCACGCGGATGGACCTCGTGCTGGGACGCCGCGCCACCAAGCATGATCCGCGCCCGCTGACCTCGCTCAAATTCCGCGCCAAGCTGGAACTGGCGCTGGCGGTCGAGCGGCCGGAAAACGGCGGCGCGCTGGCCTTGCGCCGTATCCCGATCGCAGTGGACGATACGCCGCTGCGCATTCGCGGCACCGTCGGCGACAGCCTCTATCGCGCCGCTCGCGCGGCGGGCGCACCGGCCGAAGCCGTGCAGACCTATTTGCGCGCGCTCGGCGGCTATCTCTCGATCGGCCGCGACGTGAACAGCGACGACAAGTTCGATCTCGTCATCGCCCAGCGCCGCGCCGAGACCGGCGAGGTCGAGATCGGCGACCTGCTCTATGCGGGGCTCGAAAAGGCCAAGAAGAAGATCCAGCTGCTCAAATGGACGATATCGGGCCGCACCGAATGGTTCGAGGCTTCGGGCGTCGGCGAGCGGCACGGATCGTTCCAGAAGCCGGTGGCGGGCCATTTGACTTCGAGCTTCGGCATGCGTTTCCATCCGCTGCTCGGCTACACGCGGCTGCACAAGGGCGTCGATTACGGCGCGCCCACCGGAACGCCGATCGTCGCGGTGGCGGACGGCCGCGTGACCTTCGCCGGCTGGCATGGCGGCCACGGCAATTTCGTCGCGCTTCAGCATGGCGGCGCGCTCGGCTCGGGCTATGGCCATATGAGCCGGATAGCGGTGCGTCCCGGCCAGATGGTGCGCCAGGGCCAGCTGATCGGCTATGTCGGCTCGACCGGGCTTTCGACCGGGCCGCACCTGCATTTCGAAGTCTATAAGAATGGCGCGGCGGTCAATCCCGCGACAGTGAGCTTCATCACCCAGCCGCAGCTTGCCGGCGCCGAACTCCAGAAGTTCAAGGGCCAGCTCGCGCGCTATCTGACGGTGAAGGTCGGCGCCCCGCCCGCCTTCGCCAAGCACGAGCCAGCGAAGGCGGACAAGGATCGGGCCGAAACCGCCGCCAAGGACGAAGCCGGGGCCGCGCCCAAGCGGGGATAACTCCCTCACGGCCGGAACCGCTGCTCGACATCGGCGGCGCGGCTTCCAATCTATAAGGCGTGACCTTCTCCCGCTCGCTCACCCAGGCTGAACGCACTCTCGCTGCCAGCATGTTCGGCGACGCGATCGATTATGCGCGCGTGCGCGTGCATCGTCGCAAATGGTGGCCGTTCCAGCCGCGCGACGTGACGATGGCCCCCGACGGCCATCTCTGGTTCCACCCGCTGGCGCCGCATTATCGCGCCTGCTTCGCCTCGGCTTCACGCGCGACCCAGGCGCATTTCATCCACGAGATGACCCATGTCTGGCAGGCGCAGACCAGGGGCCGCTGGTATCTTCCGCTGATGCGTCACCCGTTCTGCCGCTACCGCTATGTGCTTGAAGACGGGAAACCGTTCGATCGCTATGGCCTTGAGCAGCAAGCGGAAATCGTAAAGGACGCCTTCCTCCAAGGCAATGGCCATCGCCTGCCCTTCGGCCGATCTGGAACCATCGGCGCCGATCGCTCATATGTATGTTCAGGAGATGCATGATGAGCGTAGCGTTCCGCCGCGAAAGCGATGAAGAGCATAAAGAACCGAAGTTCGAGCTGCCGCTGCCGCCGGGGCCCAACCTCGTCACGCCGCGGGGCTTGGCGCTGATCGAAGCCAAGGTCGTCGAACTCGAAGCCTTCATCGCCGCCCATGCTGACGATCCCGAGATCGAGGCCGCCCGGCGCGAACTGCGCTACTGGCTGACTCGCCAAGCCACGGCACAGCCCGCCCCGCCGCCCGAACCGGGAGTTGTCGCCTTCGGCACGCACGTGACTTTTCTGCTCAACGGCCGCGAACGCAGGATCGACATCGTCGGCGACGACGAAGCCGATCCGGCGAGCAACCGCCTCGCCTTCTCAGCCCCGCTCAGCCAGGCGCTGATGGGCGGCGAGGCCGGCGATCTGATCGATTTCAACGGCAAGGCCGAGGCGATCGAGATCGTCGCCGTGGAAGCGATTTGAGATCCGGCGTCTGGCTTGATCCCGACGAAAGCGATTCCGATTGCACGCCCGTTGCGCGCGCTGAACCTGAGTTTCCTTTGACTGCGTCACCCCAGCGAAGGCTGGGGTCCATGTCTTTCTCGACCAGAGAGGTCATCGAATATTTCGAGAAACATGGATGCCAGCCGGCGCTGGCATGACGTATAGAATGAAACCAACCTCAATTACGTCCGATCAAGCAGCCCAATCCTTGCGCGCATAGCCCTGCGCGTAGAGCAGGG
>CBFRWL010000084.1:0-9197 GCA_965727025.1 uncultured Sphingomonas sp. | reverse complement strand
ATCGCCGGGCGGAACCGTTGTTCGCGCCGTCGATTGAATCGGCCGCGAAAGGATTTCGGGATCATGGCCGCACGCGCATATTGGCAGGGACAGATCAGGCTCGCGCTGGTTTCAATTCCGGTCGAGATCTATTCGGCTACCCGCAGCGGCGCGACGATCGCCTTCCATCAGATTCACGAGCCTTCCGGAAAGCGCGTCCAATATGAGAAGGTGGTGCCGGGGATCGGCCCGGTCGACCGCGACGAGATCATCAAGGGCTATGAGTATAAGAAGGGCAATTATGTCCTGCTCGACGAGGACGAAATCGAAGCCGTCAAGCGCGAGAGCAAGAAGACGCTCGATCTGAGCCAGTTCGTCGATGCCGACAGCATCGATCCGATCTACTTCGACAAGCCTTATTATGTCGTGCCGGCCGACGATCTCGCCGAGGAGGCGTTCATCGTGCTGCGCGAGGCGCTCAGGCGATCGAAGAAGATCGGCATCGGCCAGCTTGCCATGCGCGGGCGCGAATATGTGGTGAGCCTGAAGCCGTGCGGGCGCGGGATGGTGCTCGAGACGCTCCGCTACGACGACGAGCTCAACAAGGCGCAATCCTATTTCCGCACGATCGGTGACGCCAAGCCCGATGAGGATCTGCTCGATCTGGCGACGACCCTGATCGACAAGAAATCGGGCGAGTTCGACGCGAGCGATTTCCACAACCGCTATGTCGACGCGCTCAAGGACCTGATCGAGCAGAAGATCAAAAACAAGGGCGCGCGGATCGAGACGCCCGAGGAAGACGAGAAGCCGATGCGCGGCACCAATGTCGTGGACCTGATGGCAGCCCTGAAGAAATCGCTCGACCGGCCCGGCCCCGGCCCGGCGGATGCGGCGAACGATCGCAAGCCGGCGCGGAAAACTGCCGCCAAGAGCTCGACCAAAAGTGAGGCGAAGTCGAGCGCGACCAAAACTGCGCCCGCGCGGAAGACCGCCGCGAGAAAGCGTGCCTGATGGCGACGGGCAATTCTCTCGCCACCTATAATGCCAAGCGTGACTTCAAGAAGACGCGCGAGCCGAAGGGCGCGATCGGGCGCGCGCATGGGAACCGCTTCATCGTGCAGAAGCATGAAGCGACCCGCCTGCATTATGATTTCCGGCTTGAGCTGGACGGGGTGCTCAAAAGCTGGGCAGTGACCAAGGGCCCCAGCCTCGATCCTGAAGACAAACGGCTCGCCGTCCGCACCGAGGATCATCCGCTCGCCTATGGCGACTTCGAAGGCACCATTCCCGAAGGCGAATATGGCGGCGGCACGGTGATGCTATGGGACGACGGCACCTGGGAGCCGATTGCCGGCAAGGATCCACGCAAAACGCTGGCGCAAGGCCATCTGCACTTCATCCTTCATGGCGAGCGGATGAAAGGGGAATGGCTGCTGATCCGGATGAAGCCACGCCCGGGCGAGAAGCGGGAGAACTGGCTGTTGCGCAAGATCGAGGACGAATATGCTGGCGGCAGCGGCGATCTGGTCGATCGGGAAGTGACGAGCGTGGTTTCGGGCCGGTCGATGGTCGATATCGCGCAAGGCAAGGGCGGCAAGTCGGTCTGGCATTCGAACAGGGATGACCAGGACGAGGTTTCAGCCGCGCCGTCTTCACCTAAGCAGCTGGTCAAAAAAGCGTCCGCTGAAAAGCCGGTTCGTGCCGCGACCTCCGATTCTCTCCCGAACGCAAAAAGCAAGATGGCGCGTGCTGGCAAGCCGCCAGCATTCCGTCCGCCGCAGCTCGCGACGCTCGTCGATCATGTGCCCTCCGGGCCGGGCTGGCTGCACGAGGTGAAATATGATGGCTACCGGACCCTTGTCGCGGTTGGCGGAGGAAAAGCGCGGGCCTACACCCGGACCGGGCTCGACTGGTCGGACAAATTCGCGCCGATCGTCGAGGCATTCCAAAAGCTCGATCTGCCGCCCTGCCTGATCGACGGCGAGGCGGCGGCGCTCGACCGGGACGGCAAGCCCAATTTCCGCATCCTGCAGGAGACGTTGAAGGAAGGGAGCGCGCCGCTCGCCTTCTTCGCGTTCGATCTGCTCGAGCTGGATGGGGAGGATCTGACCGGCCTTCCCAATCTCGACCGCAAGCAGCGGCTGGAGGCGCTGCTCAGGGGCGCCAGCGCGCCGATCCATTATGCCGATCATGTCGGCGAGGGCGAAAAGCTGTTCGAGACGCTGTGCCGCGGAGGCTATGAAGGCGTGATCTCCAAGCGTGCTGATGCGCCCTATCGTGGGCGGCGGACGCAGAGCTGGCTCAAGATCAAGTGCATCTGCCGTCAGGAGTTCGTGATCATCGGCTGGACGACCAGCGACAAGCAACGGGGTTTCCGGGCGCTGCTGCTCGGCACCTGGGTTGGCGACACGCTCCATTATGCCGGGAAAGCCGGCACCGGCTTCACCATGGCGCGGATCGACGAACTCATGGCGAAAATGAAACCCTTGGAGCGCAAGACCGCACCGGTCGAGGACGCGCCGCGGGCTGCGGTACGCGGCGCCCACTGGCTCGAACCGCAACTTGTCGCCGAGATCGCCTATACTGAGACTACCGCGCCGCTTGGTGAGGGCGGCGTGTTGCGGCATCCGAGCTTCCTCGGCTTGCGCGAGGACAAGCCGGCCAAGGAGGTTCATCCGGAAAGCGCCCAACCCATGATCGAGAAGGATCCCTTCGGCATCACGATCAGCAATCCCGATCGGGTGATCTTTCCCGAAGCGAAGCTAACCAAGGGCGAACTTGCCGCCTATTATGCGGCGATGGCGGAGCCCATCCTGCGCTTCGCGGGCGGCCGACCGGTGAGCCTCGTGCGCTGTCCGCAGGGGCGGGCCAAGCATTGCTTCTTCCAGAAGCATGACGCGGGCACCTTTGGCGAGCATGTCCATCATGTGCCGGTACGCGAGAAGGACGGCGACATGGCCGACTATCTCTATGTCGATAGCGGTGCGGGGCTGCTCGCCTGCGTGCAGATGGGCGCGATCGAGTTTCACGGGTGGGGATCGCTGGCCGACGACATCGAAAGCCCGGACCGGATGGTGTTCGATCTCGATCCGGATCCGGGCGTCGATTTCGAAGATGTCAAGAAAGCTGCATTGGTGGTCAAGAAGGAGCTGGCGGCGCTCGGGCTCTACAGCGATCCCATGCTATCCGGCGGGAAGGGCATCCACGTGATCGTGCAGCTCGATCGCTCCGCGCAATGGGATGCGGTGAAGGATTTCGCGCACCGCTTCGCGATCGCACTGGGCGAGGCCAGGCCCGAGATGTTCACGGCAAACATGAAAAAGGTTGAGCGCAAGGGGCGCATCTTTCTCGATTGGCTGCGCAATCAGCGCGGCGCGACGGCGATCATGCCGTGGGCGGTCAGGGCGCGCGAACGTGCGCCGGTGGCGACTCCCATTTTATGGAGTGAGTTTGACGATTTCGATAAGGCTTCGGCGTTCACCATCACCGATCTGGCAGCATTGCAAAAGCGAGCCGCCTCGAAGGCTTTCGCGAACTGGTGCTCAAAACCGCAGAAGCTGCCCTCGCTATAAGCAAGGCTCGGCTGCGTTTCAGCGAATTTCGGATTCCTGTACGGTTGGACGACTTTCGCGCGTGCCGCGCATCCGGTCCGTCGGATTTTGCGGGTCCGACGTGATGATCACATAGTCGTCATGCACTTCGAGCAAGGTCCCGACGAATGGAAAATCGGCCAAGCTCCCCGTTACGCGATAGCTGACGACGTCTCCCACCTTGAACGTCGCCGGATCAAAGTTGAATTCGAAAGGGCAACTTCCTTCGCCCATGCCTAGCATGATCGTCTCCTCTGCTCGTTCGCTCTGGTTTCGCTTCGAGATCGAGAGCGGTCAAGCGGCGCCCAACAGCTATCTCGAATATAAACCCGTTGTCAGTTATATAGGGAGCCAAGCCGGGATTCCAGGATGTGCCAGCGCGTCGCGAGACGGCATCCATGGAACTTCAGGCCGCGCGCGTCCCCATCGCGCGCTGTCGGCGGCGCTGCACCGAGGAACCCAGGCCGATTGCCTCGCGATATTTGGCGACGGTGCGCCGGGCGAGATCGAAGCCCCTGTCCCGGAGCAGTTCGACAAGCTTGTCGTCCGAAAGGATGTCATCGCCCTCCGCCGCGATCAGGGAACGGATGTGGCTCTTGACCGCTTCGGCCGATACACCCTCGCCGCCGTCCGTGCTGGCGACGCCGCTGGTGAAAAAATATTTGAGCTCGAAGAGGCCGCGCTCGCACGCGAGATATTTGTTGGAGGTCACGCGGCTGATCGTGGACTCGTGCATGCCGATCGCCTCCGCGACCGTCCGCAAGGTGAGCGGCTTCAGATGGGCGACGCCGTGAAGGAAGAAGCCTTCCTGCTGCTTGACGATTTCGGTGGCGACCTTGACGATCGTGCGTGCGCGCTGGTCCAGCGCTTTCATCAGCCAGTTTGCACTGGCCAGGCATTCTGAAAGCCAGGCTTTGCTGCGCTGGTCCTGCGGGCCACGGCTGAGCTCGACATAATAGCTGCGATTGACGAGCAGGCGAGGCAGGGTGGCCGAATTGAGCTCCACCGACCAGCCGGTAGCCGTGCGGCGCACGAACACGTCAGGTGTCACTGGCTGGGCGACATGGGTTGAAAAGCGCAGGCCGGGCTTGGGATCATAAGCGCGCAGCTCGCCGATCATGTCCGCAAGATCGTCCGCATCGACCCCGCAGATGCGTCGAAGCTGCGGCAATGCGCCCTTCGCCAGCAGGTCGAGATTGTCGATCAGCCGCGCCATCGCCGGATCATAGCGATCAGCTTCCTTGGCCTGGAGCGCAAGGCACTCCGCCAGCGAGCGAGCCCCGATCCCCGTCGGATCGAAGCGCTGAATCTGCGCGAGCACCCCCTCGGCCTCCGCGAGCGGAACGTCCAGCCGACGAGCGGTATCGAGCATGCCCGCCGTGAAATAGCCGGCCTCGTCGATTTGATCGATCAGGTGGCGTGCGACGACCAGCCGCTCGCCCGAGAATGCCGCACCCGCTTGCGCGAGGAGATGCTCGTGGAGCGACAGGCTCGTCGCGGCGATGCTTTCGAAGTCGGGCCCTTCGTCGGGACCGCCGCCATCGAGGCCGCGTGCGAAATTGTCGACGATGCTGTCTGACGGGGAGTCGTGATGGAAGGTTTCCGCCCGATAGTCGACATCGAGGGGGGAATCGCCTTCCGCATCGCCCGCCACCATCAGCCGGTCGGCAGTCTCGGGCTCGGGCAGGTCCAGGCCGTCAAACTCATCGCCTCCAGGATCGGGCGGTTCGGCCTCGCGTTCCGCTTCGCTGGCACCCTGCTCGAGGAGCGGGTTTTTTTCCAGCTCCTCGGCAATGAAGCCTTCAATTTCGAGATTGCTCAGCGCCAGCAGCTTGATCGCCTGCTGAAGCTGGGGAGTCATGACCAGAGACTGGCTCTGGCGAAGATCGAGGCGAGGTCCCAGCGCCATGATCGATCGGCCCGCTAAAGCGAGAAACCCTCGCCGAGATATAGGCGGCGCACATTCTCGTCGGCAACCAGTGCCGCCGGGCTGCCCTGGAACAGCACCTTGCCGTCATAAATGATGCACGCGCGATCGACGATATCGAGCGTTTCTCGAACATTGTGGTCGGTGATCAGCACGCCGATGTCACGGTTCTTGAGCTCGCGGACAAGGCCGCGAATGTCAGCGATCGAGAGCGGATCGATGCCCGCGAAGGGCTCGTCGAGCAGCATGATCGAAGGATCCGCCGCCAGCGCACGTGCGATTTCGCAGCGCCGCCGTTCGCCGCCCGACAGCGCCATGGCAGATGCATTGCGGAGATGCTCGATATGGAATTCGGAGAGCAATCGCTCCAGCCGTTCGGCGCGGTTGGCTTCGTCCGGCTCGACCAGTTCGATCACCGCCGCAATGTTTTGTGCGACGGTGAGGCCCCGGAAGATCGAGGTTTCCTGTGGCAGATAGCCGAGCCCCAGGATCGCGCGGCGATACATGGGCAGATTGGTGATGTCCTCGCCATTGAGCAGGATGCGGCCGGCATCGGGCTTGGCCAAGCCCATGATCGAATAGAAGCAGGTCGTCTTGCCGGCGCCATTGGGGCCCAGCAGGCCGACCACTTCGCCGCGCGCGACATCGAGCGACACGTCGGCAAGCACGCGGCGCTTGTCATAGGCTTTGGCGATCGAGATGACGGAAAGACCTCGCATCAGCGTATGTCTGCCCGAGTCGCGTTCATGAATGCTATGTACGGTGCTCTGCTCCATGGATCCTCAGCGTAGTCGCATAAGATGGTTAGCGACTTGTTACCGACTGGCCAATTGGCAAGGTTTGTGCATGCCCTAGTCGCCCAGCTGCCCTTGCGAAAGCGAAATCAGCCGATCAGGGGTTTCGATCAGGCACGGTGAAGTGTCCGGTGACGCGGCCACCGGATCGCTGCGTAGCGCCAGCGACAGTACTACCGTCGACAATGGCGTGACCGCTGTTGAGATCGATCACGAGCCGATTGCCGCTGATATTCGAGCCGGCGCGGGTGAGCGTCACGCCGCCCAGCATGGTGATCAGCTTGCGGTCAAAATCATAGATCGCATATTGGCCCTGCGCAGTTTCCGAGGGGCTGGTCACGGTTACGCCGCCGCTGGCATCGAGCCGCTGGATCTGCGTGCCGCCGGCGCGGGTGTAGGCGATGGTCACGCGCGGCGCCTTGAGCGTCATATCCTGTTGGCGCATCTCGACATTGCCGCTCATGACGGCGCGATCGGCACGGTCCTGCAGCTCGATGCGATCAGCCGAGACATCGACCGGCGCCTTGCTGTTATGCCCCTTGAGCGCGGAAACCGCATCCTGGCCTTGCGCCGGCCCGATCGCGAAACCCGCAATGGCGACTGAAAGCAGCAAGCAAGGGCAACGGCGCATCATCGCGCTCCTCTGGACTGGCCCTGTACGATATGCAAGCGGACCCCGCCTTCAAGCCGCACGACTCGGTTGTTCAGATCAGCGCTCAAATGATCGGCGCGGAAGGTGCCGAGCGGCATCATGCCGTCGACACTGCCTGCGCTCGCCAGCGAACGGGTCTTGAGATCCATCCCGACGTCGCGCGTCGCGAGCCGATAGCCATCGGCGGTCTTGAACACGATCGGCCCATCGATCGCCACGCGCTCGGTATCCATGTCGTAGCGCCCGTTATAGGCGGCGATGGCTGCAGGCCCGTCCTGAAGCTCGATCGTGGCGGAAAGATCGTGGAGCTTCACCACCGGATCCGCCGAGCTTCTCTGGACGGCGGAGCCCGCATTGATCAGGAACGGCTGGCCCTTGCTGTCCTCGCCCGAATATTTCGCAGCGGTGACCCGCAGCCTTTCCTTGGCGATCGCCACCCGATCCTTGGAAAGCACGAAGCTGATATCCCGCCCCATCGTCAGCGGGGCGAAGGCGAGCGCCACGATCAGCCCGCCAACGCCGATCGGCAGCAGCTTTTTCGCCCAGCCGATCAGGCTGTCGTGGCTGCTGCCCGGTGCCGCCCAGCGGCGCCGTTCGTTGCGCGCCAGATCGGCGAGTTCAGACATGTGCGAAAATGTCGACCTCCGGCCAGCCGGCAAGGTCAAGCGCGGCCCGGTGGGGCAGGAAGTCGAAGCAGGCTTGGGCAAGCGCCATGCGGCCTTCACGGCTTAGCCGCTCGTCGAGCTTTTCCTTGAGCTGGTGAAGATAGCGCACGTCCGAGGCGGCATAGTCTTTCTGGGCATCGCTGAGATCGGGCGCCCCCCAATCCGAGCTTTGTTGCTGCTTGGAGATTTCCACGCCCAGCAACTCGCGCACGAGCTCCTTGAGGCCGTGGCGGTCGGTATAGGTGCGGATCAGCCGCGAAGCGGTCTTCGTGCAATAGACTGGAGCCGCCACCACGCCCAGATAATGCTGGATGGCCGCGAGATCGAAGCGCGCGAAATGATAGAGCTTGAGCCGATTGGGATCGGCCAGCACGGCCTTGAGATTGGGGGCATCGTAATGGCTGCCAGGCGCGAAGCGCACCAGATGCTCATTGCCGCTGCCGTCGGAAAGCTGCACGACGCATAAACGGTCGCGCGGCGTGATGAGGCCCATGGTTTCGGTATCGATCGCGATGGCGCCGGGGCCAAGCGCGTCGGCCGGCAGATCTTCTTCGTGGAGATAGACAGTCATCTGGCCCGCATAAGGCCAGAATGGCCGCCGCTCAATGGCCCCCGCTGCGGCGTCGCTTCCGGGCAAGGATATTCAGCGCCTCCACGATCGCGGAAAACGCCATCGCCGCGTAAATATAGCCCTTGGGCACATGGTGGCCGAATCCGTCCGCGATCAGCGTCATGCCGATCAGGAACAGGAATGCGAGCGCGAGCATCACCACCGTGGGATTGTGCTCGACGAACCGCGAAAGCGGCCCTGCCGCGGTGAGCATCAGCGCCACCGCCACGATCACCGCCGCGAACATGATCGGCACATGATCGGTCATGCCGACCGCGGTGATGATCGAATCGATCGAGAATACGAGATCGAGCACGATGATCTGGGCAATCGCCGAGCCCAGGCCGAGTTTCGGCTTTTCATTCTCGAACATGTCCTCGCCTTGATCGGCATCGACATTGTGATGGATCTCCTTGGTCGCCTTCCAGACAAGGAACAGTCCGCCGGCGATCAGGATCAGGTCACGCCAGGAGAAGCCGTGTCCGAATGCTTCGAACAGCGGGCGCGTGAGCGTGACGATGAACGCGACGAAACTGAGCAGGGTGAGCCGGAGGATCAGCGCAAGCCCGATGCCGATCCGCCGCGCGTTGGCGCGCTGCGCCTCGGGCAGCTTGTTGGTCAGGATCGAAATGAAGATCAGGTTGTCGATCCCGAGCACGACCTCCATCGCGATCAGGGCGGCGATCGCCGCCCAGTTGGACGGATCAATGAAGACGTTGAGGATATCGCTCATGGCGCTCCCGTCCTTGCCGGCATGCGGTGAAGCGGTCAATCACGAAGCACTTCGTTAATCCTGTGGAAAACTTCTCGCGATTTCACCCGTTTTGCTTTATGATTCGAATTTGGCCATCTCTGATTGCCAGAAGTTGAGGACTCGCGAGCAGCGCCCGGCTGGCGGTCTTGATGGTATGGGGCGATATTGGAAGACTAGAACGGCATGAGTTTTGATCGTGGGCGCCGCGGCCAGCGCGGTGGCA
>CBFRWL010000083.1:0-9277 GCA_965727025.1 uncultured Sphingomonas sp. | reverse complement strand
CACCCCAAAATAAAACGGGCGCCCGATGCGGGCGCCCGTCTCTTGATTCGGTCAGCAGGCCCGTAGGGGCCAGCCCGAATGCTTACATGGCGTTGCTTGAATTTGCCGCAACGTTCGCAGCGGCATCAGCAGCGTTCGCGGCCGCATCGGCAGCGTTGGCAGCAGCGCCCATCGCGTTGTCAGCGGCGGAATCGAGCGAGTCCGCGGCATTTTCCATCATCTCAGCCGCATTGTCGGCAGCGTTCTGCGCCGGGGTTTCCGACTTGTTGCACGCGGCCAGAGACATCAGGCCGGCGGCGGCGAGAACAAAGCTAAGCTTCTTCATTCGAGCAGCTCCCAGAATGTTATTTCGGGCCCGGCCCGATGCCGTCCCAGGCGTTTCCATAACGTACGCCGTGGTGCCGTCAACGAAGAAATGCATTTCAGGGTGGCTCAATGCTGCTGAATAGGGGGCGTTTTACTTCCGTTGACCCCGTTTTCGGGCCAGTCAGGAGCGTCGGCGGCGACGGCGAGAAGCGCTGTCCATGCCGCCACATTCTGCTGCAATTGCGCGGCATCGATCTTGTCGAGCGTGTCATCGGCTGTGTGGTGAATATCGAAATAACGGCTGAGATCCTGCCTCAGCAGGACTGTGGAAGCTCCTGATTTCACGAGCAGGCGAACATCAGCTCCGCCCTGCGCATCGTTTGGACCTTGCGAAATTCCCAACGGCCCGAGCAGCGCGCCCAGCCTTTTGACGGGAGCTGTCGACGTCTCCGGCACGAATGTATCGAACCGCCATACGCGATCCGCGCCCGAGTCCGATTCCGCTGCGAATGCATGCTTTTCCTTGCCATGCATGTTGTAATAGGCCGCGCCTCCTTGTTCGCCGGTCTCCTCCGATCCGAACCAGACCAGCCTGATCGTGCGCAGCGGTTTGCCAGCGCGGGCAACGAGCCGCGCGGCCGCGGTCGTGATGGCGAGGCCGGCGGCATCGTCGATCGCCCCCGTACCGAGATCCCAGCTATCGAGATGGCCGCCGACCAGCACGATCCCGGCGCTCGGATCACGTCCCGGGATTTCGGCGACGACATTGCCGATGGTCGTTTGGCCGGTAAATCGTGGTGTGAGCAGCAGCTTGAGCTGCACGGGCTTGCCGTAACCCAGGATGCGCTCGAGCTGTTCGGCATCCGGCACAGACAAAGCTGCCGCCGGGATCGGCGTTTGACCTTCTTTCCAATAGGTTGCGCCGGCATGGGCGATGCGGTGGTGATCGGAACCGACCGAACGGACCACGACGGCCACGGCCCCTTTGGACGCGGCCAGCGCCGGGCCCGCCATGCGAACCGGCCCGAATGCACGATAGCTCGATCCGTCCTGCGTCGCGGTCATGCGATGCCAGAGAAACACGATCTTGCCCTTGATCGCGCTCTCGGGCGCAGCTTCGAGCTCGGCAAGGCTGCCAAAACCTACGACCTCTCCGATCAAGCCTTCGGGCGGCGTGGCGCCGGAGCCACCGAGGGCGGCAAGCACCAGCCGTTGAGGGAAGGGTGCAACCACTTCTCCCTGCTCTGCACCGCGTTCCCATCCGTTGATATCGAACGGCTCGATTCTTACATGGGCGAAACCGAGTTCGGTAAGCTTGGCGACCGCCCAATGCCGCGCGCGTTCGTCGGCGGCGCTTCCGGCGAGGCGCGGGCCGACCTCGGTCGTCAACCCTTCCACAATGTGCCAGGCGACCTCATCCTTGAGCGCCTGGTCACGCAACGAGACGGGGTCGAGCGGCTTGGCGGATGCAAGAGCGGGGAGGGCGATCAGCCCGAAAAGAAGCGCTTTCATGCCGCCAGCATAGAGGCGCCGTTTGCCAAGACAATGATGCTGGGTTAGGGGCGGACCCAAAGCGCCCCAGCCCGATTTTGGAGACTTTGAAGCCGATGGCCGTGCAATATAGCTTTGTTATGAAAGGTCTCACCAAGACCTTCCCCGGCGCGCCCAAGCCGGTGCTCAATAACATCCACCTTCAGTTTCTACCCGGCACCAAGATCGCGATCATCGGCGTGAACGGCGCGGGTAAATCGACGCTGATGAAGATCATGGCCGGCTATGATACCGATTTTCAAGGTGAGGCCTGGGCGGCTGAAGGCGTTCGTGTCGGCTATCTGCCGCAGGAGCCGCAGCTCAATCCTAAGAAGACGGTCAAGGAAAACGTCATGGACGGTGCCCGCGAGGTCGCGGACATGCTTGAGCGGTTCAACGCGATTTCAGCAATCATGGGCGATCCTCCCGAGGACGCCGACTTCGACGCGCTGTTGGCCGAAATGGGCGACCTTCAGGAGAAGATCGATGCCGTGGATGGCTGGACTTTGGATAACCAGCTCGAAATCGCCATGGAGGCGCTGCGTTGCCCGCCGGGAGACTGGGAGGTCGAAAATCTCTCGGGTGGCGAGCGGCGTCGCGTGGCGCTGTGCCGGCTGTTGCTGGAGAAGCCTGAAATCCTGCTGCTCGACGAGCCGACCAACCATCTCGATGCCGAAAGCGTTGCTTGGCTTGAAAATCATCTCAAGGAATATGCGGGCAACGTAATCCTTGTCACCCACGATCGTTACTTCCTCGATAATGTCGTCGGCTGGGTGCTCGAGCTCGACCGTGGGCGCGGCATTCCTTTCGAGGGAAATTATTCGGCGTGGCTCGAAGCCAAGGCCAAGCGCATGGCACAGGAAGAGCGCGAGGAAGAAGGGCGGCAAAAGGCCATCCAGCAGGAACTGCAATGGATTCGCCAGTCGCCGAAGGCGCGGCAGGCCAAATCCAAGGCGCGCATCCGCGCGTTCGACGAGCTGGTCGAGGCGCAAGCCGAGCGCGCGCCGGGCAAGGCGCAGATCCTGATCCAGGTGCCGGAACGCCTTGGCGGCAAGGTGATCGAGGCCAGGAATCTCTCGAAATCCTATGGTGACAAGCTGCTGTTCGAGGATCTGAGCTTCACCCTGCCGCCGGGCGGGATCGTTGGAGTGATCGGCCCCAACGGTGCGGGTAAATCGACCTTGTTCAAGCTCATCACCGGCCAGGAAAAACCCGATACCGGCGCGATCGACATCGGCGAAACCGTACGGCTGGGCTATGTCGACCAGAGCCGCGATGCGCTCAATCCCAACAAGAATGTCTGGGAGGAAATCTCGGACGGGCTCGATCGGTTCACCTTCGGCAAGCACGACGTCGCCACGCGCGCCTATGTGGGTGCGTTCAACTTCAAGGGTACCGACCAGCAGAAGAAGGTCGGTCAGCTCTCGGGCGGCGAACGCAACCGCGTTCACATGGCCAAGATGCTCAAGGAAGGCGGCAACGTCCTGCTGCTCGACGAGCCGACCAATGATCTTGACGTCGAAACGCTGCGTGCGCTTGAGGAAGCGCTGGAAAGCTTCGCCGGATGTGCCGTCGTGATCAGCCACGACCGCTTCTTCCTCGATCGCCTTGCGACTCATATCCTGGCGTTCGAAGGGGATAGCCACGTCGAATGGTTCGAAGGCAATTTCGAGGATTATGAAGAAGATAAGCGGCGACGGCTGGGCGATGCGGCTGACCGGCCGACACGCCTTGCCTATAAGAAGCTGACGCGCTGACCGAGGCCTTTGTAACAAAACCGTAACGTCACTGTCACCGATCCAACATCGAATCTCCCTACCGCGAGTTGCGACGGGCCCCTCCCGTCCCACACCTTAGGGGGATAATAGATGCAATTACGGTCCAAGGCCGCTGCGTTGATCGCTGCGAGTCTGATCTGTCTGCCCGCCATCGCCTCGGCGCGCACCCAAATTCGCGCGGTCGGTTCGTCGACCGTTTATCCGTTCGCCACCGCGGTCGCCGAGCGTCTCACCCGCGGCAATCCGGGCATGCAGCCGCCGGTGATTGAATCGACCGGTACCGGTGCCGGCATGAAGCTGTTTTGCGCTGGGGTCGGGGAGAATTTCCCTGACATCGAAAACGCTTCGCGCCGCATCAAGGCATCCGAAGTCAAGCTTTGCGCCCAGAACGGCGTGTCGCAGATCACCGAAATTCAGGTCGGCATCGACGGCATCGCTTTCGCCGAAGCCGCGTCGGCACCGCTTGGCGTGCTGACTCAGCGCGATATCTATATGGCGCTGGCGAAGACTCCGTTCGGAAAACCCAACAAGGCCAAGACCTGGAAGGACGTCAACGCCAAGCTTCCAGCTATTCCGATCAAAGTCTACGGACCGCCGCCCACAAGCGGAACGCGTGATGCTTTCGGCGAGCTGATCATGACGCCGCCCTGCGAAGCGAATGCCGCGATGGCCGCGCTCAAGAAGACCGATGAAGCCAAGTTCAAGGCGATCTGCACCGGTCTGCGCGAAGATGGCGGTTATGTCGAAGCTGGCGAGAACGATAATCTGATCGTGCAGAAGATCGAAGCCAATCCCGGCACGATCGGTATCTTCGGCTATAGTTATCTCGAAGAGAATGCTGGGCGGATCAAGGGCATCGCCATCAACGGCATCGAGCCGACCTACCAGACGATCTCGGCTTTCAAATATCCGGGCGCGCGTCCGCTCTACATTTACGTCAAGAACGCCCACGTCCGCGCCATTCCGGCAATCAAGGCCTATGTCGCTGAATTCACTAAGGAAACGACCTGGGGACCGAATGGCTATCTGGTCCGTCGCGGCATGATCGCAGCGCCGGATGCGATCCGCGCGAAGAGCGCCGCCACCGCGAAGGCGCTGACGCCGCTGGATACGGCTTCGATCAAGTAATCACGACATCGCGTGACATCGATAGAATTAAGGGGAACATCGTGACTTATACCAAACTCACCCTGCTTGGCGCAGCGAGTTTTCTCGCCTTCGCATCAGCCGCCCAGGCGCAAGACGCGCCGCCCGCTGCCGACACCCCAGTCGAGACCGCCGAGACGACGACGGACTCGGCGGCCGAGATAGAATTCCTCAAGGCCCAGGTCGACTCGCTGCAGGCTCAGATCACCCAGCTCACCAACCGCGTCGGAAAGGCTGAGCCGAGCTGGAAGGGTGCACCCAACTGGCTCGACAAGGATTCGGGATGGAGCTTCAAGCCGAAGGGCGTGGTGCAGCTCGATGCGGGCTATGTGACCCTGCCCCGTAAGATTGCCGGCACGGTGGCTGTCGGCGGCACAAGTGCCGGTTCGGGCGTGAATACCAACAATCTCGGTTGGGGTGAACGTGCCCGGCGTCTCATTATCGGTGCTGAAGGTTCGATTCCCGGCGGCTTCGGATACAAGTTCGAGTTGGAACTGTCCCAGGGCGGGGTCAATTACGAGGATATGGTCCTTACCTACCAGAAGGCAGGCAGCCCCTGGAATATCACCGTCGGGCATCAGTATCCCTTGTCCAGCCTTGAACTGCTCACCAGCAATCGCTTTACCAGCTTCATGGAGCGCGCCGGTATGACCGATGCGTTTGGCTACGGTCGGCGCATCGGCGTGACGGTCGGCTATGCCCCGCCGAGCGGACTTTTTGGACTGGCGGCTGGTGTTTATGGTGAGGATATCGCCAACACCAACGTTGCCCGCACGGGCTGGCAAGCCAGTGCCCGTGTATATTATTCGCCCATGGTTGGTGATACGCAGCTTCACCTTGGCGCGCAGTTCCAGCACCGGGCTGCCCCGCGTGACGCCCAGAACATCCGCTACCGGCTGCGACCTTATACCCAGATCACCGATCAGCGCTTCATAGACACCGGTCCGATTGCAGCCGGCGGCGACGATATTGTCGGCCTCGAGCTGGCGGCGATCCATCACTCACTTCATATGGCCGCGGAAGGACAGCATGTCTGGGTGCGGGGATATCGGCCCGGCACGGTCTTCGGCGTGAACAATGCCGCAGGCACGACTAATTTTGCGATCGACGATCCTCAATTCAACTCGGGTTATTTCGAACTCGGCTATTTCCTGACCGGCGAAACGCGCGGCTATAAGGGCGGCAAATGGGATCGTACCAAGGTCCTGAAACCGTTCACCGATGGCGGCTGGGGGGCGCTTCAGATCAATGGTCGTGTCGATTACACCGATCTCAATGATCGCCTGGCGAGCGGCACCCCCGTCTTTACTGGCGCTGGCGTCAATTACGTCAACGGCGGAAGGTCACTCGGCTACGAGGCCAGCCTGATCTGGCTTCCGATCGATTATGTGAAGTTCATGTTGCAGTATGCCCATTCGGACATCAAGGGCGGCCCATCGGCTCGTTTGTTCTCGGGCGCTACTGCTGCTGCACCGGCCGGTTATAACGGCTCTTACAGCGCCGATGCCGTTACCATGCGCGCGCAGCTCGACTTCTAAGTCCCGTATTTTGCCAAGACTTGCCCCGCCGGAGCAATCCGGCGGGGCTTCTCTTTCAGTCTTCAGGCTGGAACGAACTCGCCCGAGGCATCGTCGAGGACGCGCAATATACCGTCGGCGATCGCGAAATGGGCACCCCTTAGCTTCAGCTTTCCCGCCGCTTCCCGCTCCGGGATGCAGGGAAAGGTCCGCAGGTTGGCGATGCTGACCTTGACGGCCTCATATTCGAGCGCGCTCGCCGCATCGCGGCTCTCGGCACGATGATGCTCGATCACGCGATCGCGTGCTTCGTCGAGCAGGTCGACCCAATGCGCGATGAAGCCGCCTTCACCGGGAGGCGCGCCTTCGAACCTTCGGGACAGCGACGCAGCGACGCCGCCGCATTGACCATGACCCAATACGACGACTTCCGGAACCTCAAGCTGGGTGACCGCGAACTCGAGCGCGGCTGATACGCCGTGGCGGCCGCCGCCCAGTTCGAAGGGCGGCACCAGGTTCGCTACATTGCGCACCACGAACATCTCGCCAGGCGACGCATCGAAAATCTGGGTGGGATCGACCCTGCTGTCCGAACAGGCGATCACCATCAGCTTGGGTTCTTGTCCTTCGGCAAGTTGCGACCAGCGTTCGCGTTGGCGTGACCAATCACCTGCGCGGAAGCGCTTGTAGCCTTCGATCAGATCGTTGAAGTCTTTCATGGTCTTTTCGTTAGGTCGGTCGCGAAGGGGTGGCAAGTCGGGATTGGATCGCTTATCTGCGCGCCATGAGCGAAGCCGCCGCGATCCGCCCCTTACGCCAGCGCAAACCTGATTGGATCAGGGTCAAAGCCCCTACCAGCACAGCTTTTGCTGAAACCCGCCAGCTCATGCGCAGGCTCAACCTCGCGACCGTTTGCGAGGAGGCTGCCTGTCCGAACATCGGCGAATGCTGGACCAAGAAGCACGCGACGGTGATGATCCTGGGAGACACCTGCACGCGGGCCTGCGCCTTTTGCAACGTCAAGACCGGCATGCCGCGTGCGGTGGACGCACTGGAGCCGCAGCACGTCGCCGACGCGGCGGCGGAACTCGGGTTGGAGCATATCGTCGTCACCTCGGTCGATCGCGACGATCTGCCGGACGGCGGCGCCTCGCAGTTCGTGAAGGTGATCGAAGCGCTGCGGCGGACAACGCCCTCGACGACGATCGAGATTCTTACGCCCGATTTCCGTAACAAGAGTGAAAAGGCGGTCGAGGCGATCGTCGCCGCGCGCCCCGATGTCTACAATCATAACCTCGAAACCGTTCCCCGGCTCTACCCGACGATCCGCCCTGGGGCGCGCTATTATGCATCGCTCCGGCTGTTGGAGAGCGTGAAACGGCTTGATCCCACCATCTTCACCAAGTCAGGCGTGATGGTGGGGTTGGGCGAGGAGCGGCTGGAGGTCCACCAGGTGATGGATGACATGCGCTCGGCGGACATCGATTTTCTGACGATGGGCCAGTATCTTCAGCCGACGCCGAAACATGCCGCGGTGGCTGAATTCGTTACCCCGGATATGTTCAAGGCCTATGCCGCGATTGCGCGTGCGAAAGGTTTCTTGCTGGTGGCCGCCACGCCGCTGACGCGCTCGAGCTACCATGCCGGTGATGACTTCGCGAAGATGAAGGCGGCACGCGAGGCACAGCTTGCCAAAGCATAGCGAGACCCGGAAGCTTCCTTATCCGCCGGAACTGCTTTTCGATCTGGTGGCCGATGTCGGCCGCTACGGTGAGTTCCTGCCCTGGGTGGCGGCGGTGCGCGTGCGATCGGACAGCGAAACCGAGATGGTTGCCGATCTTGTGGTCGGCTTCAAAAGTCTCCACGAGACGTTCACCTCGCGCGTGCACAAGCACCGGCCGGACCGGGTATGCGTCGATTATGTCGAAGGCCCGCTCAAATATCTCAGGAACGAGTGGACTTTCCGCCCGGATGGCGCGGGTGGAACGATCCTCGATTTCTGTGTGGACTTCGCCTTCCGTTCCGCAATTTTCGAAGCGTTGGCGGGCCAGATGTTCGAGCGCGCCTTCCGCAAGATGACCGCGGCGTTCGAGGAGCGCGCGCGCGCCCTTTACGGCAACGAGGATTCCGGCATCAGCAGTTCGAGCGCGCATAGCGCCGCCTGAAACCGGACTCCCCCGCGGCCGAGATCCCCGAAGTTCCGGCTGTCGGCGGCCACCGCGTTGGGATCGCCGTCCCTGGTCGCGCAGGCGAAAACGACGGTGCCGACCGGCTTCTTCTCGCTCCCGCCTTCGGGACCCGCAATACCTGTGATCGCTACAGCTACGTCGGCGTCGGTTCGTTCGAGGGCGCCGCGCGCCATTCCCCAGGCGACTGCGATCGACACTGCTCCGAACGTTTCGAGCACATCGCTGCTGACGCCAAGCAGCTTGAGCTTGGCATCGTTCGAATAGGTTACGAACCCCGCTTCGAACATCGCAGACGAACCGGGAATCTCCGTGATCGCGGCGGTCACGAGGCCGCCTGTGCAGCTTTCCGCCACCGCCACGCGCCGGCCCGCGGCGATATTCGCTTCCACCACTTTGCGGGCAGCGTCCACAAGCTGCGGCGGCATCGCGCAGAGTTGCGTCATTGGATGTCCTTCATTCTGATCGTGGCGACGGCTTGGGCAGCTATCCCCTCAGTCCGGCCGGTAAAGCCGAGTCGCTCCGTCGTGGTTGCCTTCACGCTAACTCTTGTAACGGGCAGCCGCAACAACTCGGCGATGGTTGAGCGTATCGCGAGCCGATGCGGCCCGATCCTCGGTGCTTCGCAGATGATCGTAAGATCGACATGATCGATGACACCCCCGGCGCCGCGAATCAGCGTAGCAGCATGTTCCAGGAACAGGCGGGAAGCCGCACCTTTCCATTGTGGGTCCGAGGGTGGAAAATGATCCCCGATATCGCCCAGCGCAGCAGCGCCGAGCAAGGCGTCGGTGAGGGCGTGGAGCGCCACGTC
>CBFRWL010000082.1:0-9288 GCA_965727025.1 uncultured Sphingomonas sp. | reverse complement strand
CTAGAAGCTCACTGTCGGCGCGGTCTGGGCTCCGGGCGTGGTTGCTTCGAACGGCGTCATCGGCTTGGCGCCGTAGAAGATCTTGGCGCCGATCGCGTCGGGGAAGGTACGGATGCGGGTATTATAGGCGCGCACCGCCTCATTATAATCGCGGCGCGCGATGGTGATGCGGTTCTCGGTGCCTTCGAGCTGCGATTGCAGCGCCAGGAAATTCTGGTTGGATTTGAGGTCGGGATAATTTTCCGTGACCATCAGCAGGCGGCCGAGCGCCTGGCTCAACTCGCCCTGCGCCGCACCGAATTGCTGGATCTTGGCAGGATTGGTGAGGTCGTCAGCCGAAACCTGGATGGAGGTCGCCTTCGCCCGCGCTTCGGTGACGCCGATCAGCACGCTTTTCTCCTGCGTGGCATAGCCCTTCACGGTCGCGACGAGGTTGGGGACGAGATCGGCGCGGCGCTGATATTCGTTCTGCACGTCCGCCCAGCGGGCCTTGGCGGTCTCCTCGGCGGTCGGCACGCTGTTGAGGCCGCAGCCCGCAAGCGACAGCGCCATCGTCAGCACCATGAGGCGCGCCATGATCGAACGGAAGGGCATCGGTCTTGCTCCTTGATTGTCCGGCGATGATGTAGGCTGCCGCGGCTTGTCAGCCAAGCGGGATTGCGCGACAACCCCGCGGTTGCTCGCTCAAGCTGGGAGGGGTTGCATGTTCAAGGAATTTCGGGCGTTCATCGCGCGCGGCAATGTGGTCGATCTGGCGGTTGCGGTCATGATCGGCGCCGCCTTCGGTAAGATCGTGAGTTCGCTGACCGACGACATCATCATGCCGTTGATCGGCGCGATCTTCGGGAAGATCGATTTTTCCAGCCATTTCCTCGTCCTGGGTGACGTGCCGCCGACCTATAAGGGTTCGCTCGCCGATTATGCCGCGCTCAAGGCCGCCGGGGTGCCGCTGCTCGGCTACGGCCAGTTCCTGACGATGGTGATCGATTTCCTGATCGTGGCCTTCGTGCTGTTCCTGATCGTGAGGGAAGCGAACCGCTTCGAGCAGAAGAAGAAGGAAGAAGCGCCCGCCGCCGAGCCTGCCGACGTCGCGCTGCTGCGCGAAATCCGCGACGAACTCAGGAAGCGATGATTTGCGGCTCAGGCCTTCGGTCGCCGGCTTATGGATTTTGGCAATGCTGAGCGGATCGTCTGTACGCGCTCGGTAGTCCTAAGCCGGATATTAACGAAGTTGCCCTATTTGAGTGCAGGTAATCCTGTTGTTGTGTAGCTTTGGACAAAAGATGAACTTACCGGTCGTGGAGAGACTGCTGAATCGCAAGCACGTCTATATCGTGGATGATAATGCGGATGTGCGGCGGGGCATTCATGCGGCCCTTTCTGCAGCAGGCTTTACCCCTCGAGCATTTATTTCCGGCGCGGATTTCGTCGATGCGGCGAAGGATTTGGAGCCGGGCTGTGTCCTGCTCGACCTGCGCATGCCAGACATTGACGGGCTCGGCGTCCTTAAGGCGACGCGCGAGATCCTGCCGCGCTTTCACGTGATCATGATCTCCGCGCACGGCGACGTGAACACCGCAGTGAAGGCAATGCGGCTCGGCGCGATCGATTTCATGGAGAAGCCGTTCACCGAGGCGATGCTGATCAAAGCGCTTGATGACGCCTTCGCATCGTTAAGCGAATCCGCCACCACGGTCGAGCGCAAGCTGCTGGCGCGCGAGCGGGTTTCGACACTGTCCGATCGCGAGCGGGAAGTTCTGCAGGGGTTGCTGGCGGGCATGGCCAACAAACAGGTGGCGGTGGCGCTCGATCTTAGCCCGCGCACGGTCGAGATGCACCGCGCCCGCATGATGGATCATCTCGGCGCCCAAGCGCTGCCGGATGCGATCAGAATCGCCTTCGATGCGGAGCTGGCCCCGCTCGCGGATCATTCCGCAGCGTAAATTGCTGATAATGTTCAATATACCGTAGAAATACGATATCGCGGCGTTAAGCTTTGTTTACGGGGCGCCTTTAGGGACTTTGACAGGCCATAGCGCCCGGGAGATGGTCCCTCCCTCAAGGATGCCGCCGGACAACATCACTCCCCCCGTCCGGCGGCGTCCACTTGCCCACCGATCCGTAAACCTGCCTTTTCAGCGCCCGTTGGCCTGCTGGGTGTGATGGTGTAGCTTCACGCCATGACTGCTGCTGACAGCGACACCCACGTCGGGGCGGACCCGGATGGTTCGCAGCCGATCGTGTCGGACGCCCTGTTCCGATCGATCCTCGAAACCGTGCCGGACGCGATGATCGTGATCGATGTCAACGGCGCGATCATCTTCTTCAGCGCCGCGGCCGAGCGCATGTTCGGCTATTCCGAAGAGGAGGTACTGGGCCGCAACGTCAGCATCTTGATGCCTTCCCCGGATCGCGAGGCGCATGACGGCTATCTGAAGCGTTATCTCGATACCGGTTCGCCCCACATCATCGGCATCGGCCGCCTCACCATAGCGCGGCGGCGGGGCGGCGGCACTTTTCCCATCCAGCTTTCGATCGGCGAGGCAAAGATGCGGGCGGGGCGGGTGTTCACCGGCTTCATCCAGGATCTGACCGAACGGCAGGAAACGCAAGTCCGCATGGAAGAACTGCAGAACGAGCTTGCCCATGTCTCGCGGATCAGCGCGATGGGCACGATGGCCTCGTCGCTTGCACATGAGCTCAACCAGCCGCTCGCGGCGATCGCCAACTATCTGGAAGGCGCGGCGCAGTTGCTGAGCGATCCGGATCCGGAGAATGTCGCAACCGCGCGGGCGGCACTGGCTGAGGCGACCCAGCAATCGGTGCGCGCCGGCCGGATCGTGCGGGGCTTGCGCGATTTCATCGGCCGCCGCGATACCGAGAAACATGTGGAAAGCCTCAGCCGTCTCATCAACGAGGCGAACGCGCTGGCGCTGATCGGCGCGCGCGAGCAGGGGATCGAGGTTTCGATCAATTTCGATCCGGCCGCAGACAAGGTGCTGGTTTCGCGCGTGCAGATACAGCAGGTGCTGATCAACCTGATCCGAAACGGGATCGAGGCGATGGCCGAGGCGGCGGTGAAGAAGCTCATGATCATGACGCATCGGATTGCCAATGGCTTCGTCCGGGTCAGCGTCACCGACAGCGGAACGGGGCTTGCCTCGGAAGTGGCGGCGCGGCTCTTCCAGCCCTTCCTCAGCACCAAAGATGACGGTATGGGCCTTGGCCTATCGATCTGCCAGACGATCGTAGAGGCGCAGGGCGGCACGATCTGGGCAGAACCGGCATTGGGCGGAGGCACGGCATTTCACTTCACGCTGCAAAGTGCGGAGACGGAGGATCGCGATGACGGCGAAGCGACTGGTCTATCTCGTTGACGATGACGATGCGGTGCGCCGATCGGCGGGCTTCATGCTCAAGACGTCAGGATATGAGGTCGAGACCTTCGCGTCGGGCATCGATTTTTTGAAGCATATCCGCCACGCGCCGGCGGGCTGCATATTGCTCGACGTACGCATGCCGGGGATCGACGGGCTCGAAGTGCAACGGGAACTGCGCGAGCAGGGCATCAACATGCCGGTGATTGTGTTGACCGGGCATGGCGACGTGCATGTGGCGGTAACGGCGATGAAAGCCGGTGCGGTCGATTTTATCGAAAAGCCGTTCGAGAAAGCCGTCCTCCAGAGCGCACTCGACGAAGGCTTCGCGCAGATCGAGCGGTCAGGCCGAGATCAGGCCCGCGCATCCGAGGCGGCGTTGCGCCTCAAGGCGCTGACCGCGCGCGAGCATGATGTGCTGCTCGGCCTGGTGCGCGGCCATCCCAACAAGACGATTGCCTATGATCTCGGGATCAGCCCGAGGACGGTCGAGATTTATCGCGCCAATCTGATGACGAAGCTCGGCGTGCAAAGCCTGTCCGAGGTGTTGCGGATCGCTTTCGCCGCAGGGCTCGGCGATGCCGCGCCACCGGCGCGCGAGGGGCATGGTTGAGCCATGAGGCAGCAAGACGCTGCAATCGGTGCTCAGGAACAATGCGTATTTCACTGAGATCTTCATGAATGCATGCACTTCTCGCGAAGTGTTGAAGGCTGTCAGTTCGGCACTTCGCACCGGATCGGGCTATCGGATTGGCGTGCGGCATGTATCAATGGAATGATATCGCGGCGACTAGTACCACCGGCGCTACCGGCAGCGCCCGTGGCGCCCGCGAGCGTGATTGCCTCAACTGCACGATTCGCCACGAAGCAATCTGCGCGCCGCTGGACGAGCGCGGGCTCATGGAACTGCAACGGCTCGGCAAGCGCAGGACGCTGCACAAGGGCCAGGCGCTCACCTGGGAGGGTGACGAAGCGCCGCTCGTCGTGAATGTCTTGAGCGGGATGCTCAAGCTTTCGGCGAGCGCGCACAATGGCAGCGAGCAGATTCTCGGTCTGATCCGCCCGGGCGGCTTTGCCGGGCGGCCACAAGGCGGCATCGCGCAGCAAAGCATCATCGCGATGGCCGAAACCGAAGTGTGCGTGTTCGCCAGCGATCGTTTCGCCAATTTTACCGATCTGCACCCTGAGGTACGCGCGTCGTTACTTGAGCGTAGCCTTGAGGAACTGGATCGAACACGGCGCTGGATGCTTTTGCTCGGCCGTGGAAGTGCGGCGGAGCGGGTGGCAGCCTTGCTGATGGAGTTTGCCGGCGACGGGGCTGGCCCGCATCTGCTTCCGCTCAGCCGGGGTCAGATGGCCGAATTCGCTGGCCTCACGATCGAAACGGTGAGCCGACAGCTTACCCGGTTCAAATCGGCCGGGATCATCGCCTTGCCATCGCGCGACAGCTTCGAGCTGCTCGATCGGGACGCGCTGCTGGCGATGGCCGGCATCTGCGTTCAGCACTGAACCGCCGATCCCCGCCAGCGATCTTCTCAGCGCGCGCTGCTGACGTTTGCCTGCACCGGCGGATTGTTCGAAACATCCAGCATCGAGGCTGCGTCGTTGAGTTGCGCGGCTTCGTCCGCCGTCAATCCGCCAATCGCTGAATCGTCCCCGCTGTCGCCGCATCCCGCAAGCGAACCGAGGCACAAGAGCAGCGCGAGGGCTCTGATGATCATGCGATCCCCGGCGTCCTTCCAAAGGAAAAGGGGTGGCATCCTTTCGGACCCACCCCTTTGTCATTCATGCGGCAAGCCGCGCGATTACATCGCGTTGCTGACGTTGTCCGCAGCGTTGCTGACTTCCGCAGCCGAATTCTCGACATTGGCGGCCGCGTCCGTCACGTTCGCAGCAGCGGCGTTGACGTCGCTCATGGCTTCAGCGGCAGTGGCGTTCGCATCGGCGGCGTTCGTCGCGGCAGCATCGTCCTTCTTCGAGCAAGCTGCAACGCTGAGCGAAACGGCGATGAGCGAAAGAACTGCAATCTTCTTCATGGGCGTACCCTCCTTAGGGAAAGATGGAAGTTGGCGCGGTGACCTACCGCAGAGAGACTTGTTTCCCCCCGAAACATGCGGGGTCTTCATATCGTCACATCTAAGCGGATGCAATCTCTCTTGTTTCGGTAGTCATTACTGGGCTGTTGACCGGCCGCCGAGGGATCGGAGCCACGGTCAGATGCGCCCGCGCCTGCCGTGTTGACGGCATATAAAGAATTCTTTATGTCCTTATCTCATGCGGATCGCCCTCTCCATTTTTCGCGCGCTCGCGGATCCGACGCGGTTGCGGATCCTGGGATTGCTGCGTGCAATGGAGTTGTCGGTCGGCGAGCTTGCCCAGGTGCTTGGCCAAAGCCAGCCGCGGGTGTCGCGTCATGTCAAAATCCTGGCCGATGCGGGCCTGGCGGTGCGCCGCAAGGAGGGAAGCTGGGTCTTTCTCGGCTTGGGCGCCAAGTCACGCTCTGCCCCAGTGCTCGATGCGATCGACGCCTGGGCCAATGAGGAGCCGGGCGATCATTGGGCGGTGGCCGATATTGCGCGGCTGGCGGCGGTGCGTGCGGATCGTGCTGCAGCCGCCGAGGCCTATTTCGAAGCGCGGGCCGCCGAATGGGACGCGATCAGATCGCTCTATGCGCCCGAAAGCGCGGTCGAGGACGCGATCATCGCCCTGCTCGAGGGAACCGGCATCGGCGCGCTGGTCGATCTCGGCACCGGAACCGGGCGCATGCTGGAGCTGCTGGGCAAGCAGGCGGTCTCGGCGGTCGGCATCGATCGCAGCCCCGAAATGCTGCGGCTGGCACGCGCGAAGCTCGCGGCAGCCGGGATGAAGGGTGCCGAGCTGCGACAGGGCGATATCTATGCCATTCCGCTGGACAGCGGCAGTGCCGATACCGTCCTCCTTCACCAGGTTCTCCATTATGCGCAGCAGCCCGCCGCTGCGATCAATGAGGCAGCGCGCCTCCTCGGTCCCGGCGGACGACTGCTCGTCGTCGATTTTGCGCCGCATGAGCGGGAGGAGCTGCGCATCAGCGATGCGCACGCGCGGCTGGGCTTTGACGACGATCAGATGCGCGGCTGGTTCGAACATGCCGGGCTGGATCTCGAAAAGGTGCGGGAGCTGAAGGGGGGCGCGCTCACCGTGAAGTTCTGGTTGGGGCGCCGGGCGGCGTCCAGTGTGAAGAAGGAATTGGCTGCATGAGTTTGTCGCTAGGTCAACTGGAGGAGGCGCGGCGGGCGCTCGATACGCCCTTGTTCGCGGATCTCGCCGGCGATGCGGCGATTTCTTTCGAATTCTTCCCGCCCAAGACGCCGAAGATGGAAGAGACGCTCTGGTCGGCGATCGAAACGCTGGTGCCGTTGGGCCCCCGGTTCGTTTCGGTCACTTATGGCGCGGGCGGGTCGACGCGCGAGCGGACGCATGCGACGGTCGAGCGGATCGTCCGCGAAACGCCGGTGCCGGCCGCCGCGCACTTGACCTGCGTGGGCGCCAGCAAGGATGAGATCGCCGAGGTGGCACGCGCTTATTGGGCCGCCGGGGTGCGGCATATCGTCGCGCTGCGCGGTGATCCGCCGGTGCTCGGCGAGGCATTCGTTCCCCATCCCGAAGGCTACACCAATGCCGCCGCGCTGGTCGAAGGCCTTGGAAAGATCGCACCGTTCGAAATTTCGGTCGCGGCCTATCCCGAGACCCATCCCGAGGCGCTGAACGGTCAAGTCGATCTCGACAATCTCAAGGCCAAGTTCGATGCGGGCGCGACGCGCGCGATCTCGCAATTCTTCTTTTCGGCGGAAACCTTCTTCCGGTTCAAGGATCGCGCCGCGGCGGCCGGCATCCATGGCGAAATCGTGCCGGGCATCCTGCCGGTTTCGAACGTGGCGCAGGCGCGCAAGTTCGCGGCGGCCTGCGGGGCGACTATCCCGGCCTGGATGGACCGGCTGTTCGAAGGGCTCGATGACCATCCGGCCGCGCGGCAGCTTGTCGCCGCCACCGTCGCTGCCGAGCTTTGCCGCCGCCTTTATGCCGGCGGGGTGCGGCATTTCCATTTCTACACGTTGAACCGCGCAGAACTTGCCTTCGCGATCTGCCACCTGTTGGGCCATCGCACGCAACTGAACGGGCTGGAGAAAGCTGCATGATCCTGATTGCTTCCGCCGCCGCCCAGCGCTTCCGCGCCGAAGCCGCCCAGCGCATCCTGCTCACCGACGGCGCGTTCGGCACGATGATCCAGAGCTACAAGCTCGGCGAGGCCGATTATCGCGGCGCGCTCGACCTGACGCACGATCAGAAGGGCAACAACGATATGCTCGCCATCACCCGGCCGGACGTTATCGACGCGATCACCCGCGCCTATCTCGACGCCGGATCTGATATCGTTTCGACCAACACGTTCAACGCGAATATCATAAGCCAGGCCGATTATGGCGCGGAGCATCTGGTCCGCGAAATCAATCTCGCCGCCGCGCGGATCGCGCGCAAGGCCGCCGACGATTATCAGGCGAAGGATGGCCGCCCGCGGTTCGTGGCGGGCGCGATCGGGCCGACCAACAAGACGCTGTCGCTTTCCCCCGACGTCAACGATCCCGGCTATCGCGCCGTCGACTTCGATACGATGCGCGACGTCTATGCCGATCAGATCGCGGCTTTGCTCGACGGCGGCTGCGATTTCATCCTGATCGAGACTATTTTCGATACGCTCAACGCCAAGGCGGCGATCATGGCCGTGCTGGAAGAAGGCGAGCGGCGCGGCATCGAGGTGCCGATGATGATCTCGATGACGATCACCGACATGTCCGGGCGGAATCTCTCGGGCCATGGCATGGAATCCTTCTGGTATGCGGTGCGCCATGCCCGGCCGCTCACCGTCGGCCTCAACTGCGCGTTCGGCGCGGACCAGCTTCGCCCGCATGTGCAGATCATATCCGGCATCGCCGACGCGCTGGTGATGATCTATCCCAATGCCGGCCTGCCCAACGATCTCGGCGAATATGACGAGCATCCGCATTATACCGGCGGCCGGATCGAGGATTGGGCCGAAAGCGGGCTGATCAATGTGGTCGGCGGCTGCTGCGGCACCACCCCGGCGCATATCGCGGCGATGGCGAAGGCAGTGGCGGGCAAGCCGCCGCGCACGCTCCCGCAGCCTGCCGTCGTCACCCGCCTGGCGGGGCTCGATCCGATGAACATGGCGGCTTGATCGTCCTCCCGTCCGGCCCGCAGGCCGGGCAGCGGGCGGACCTGTCGCTTGCCTCCCCGTCCCAATTGCCCGCCGGCGGCGGGCGTTCACCCCAACTCCTCCCGCGCGCCCAAGCGGCAAAGAGAAACAGATGACCACGCAACCAACCGCAATCTTCGTCAATATCGGCGAGCGCACCAATGTCACCGGATCGGCCAAGTTCAAGAAGCTGGTCATGGCGGGCGACTACACCGCCGCCGTGGAGGTCGCGCGGCAGCAGGTGGAGAATGGCGCCCAGATCATCGACGTCAACATGGACGAAGGGCTGCTCGACGCCGAGCAGGCGATGACGACCTTCCTCAAGCTGATCGCCGCCGAACCCGATATCGCGCGCGTGCCGGTGATGGTCGATAGCTCGAAATGGTCCGTGATCGAGGCGGGGCTCAAATGCGTCTCCGGCAAGCCGATCGTCAATTCGATCAGCATGAAGGAAGGCGAGGCGGAGTTCCTCAAATATGCCCGCAAGGTGATGAACTACGGCGCCGCCGTGGTGGTCATGGCGTTCGACGAGGTGGGCCAGGCCGATACCAAGGAACGCAAGATCGAAATCTGCGAGCGCGCCTACAAGCTGCTGATGGGGATCGGCTTTCCGCCCGAGGACATCATCTTCGATCCCAACATCTTCGCGGTCGCGACCGG
>CBFRWL010000081.1:0-9439 GCA_965727025.1 uncultured Sphingomonas sp. | reverse complement strand
CGTGGCCAGGAATGCCTTGATGTCGCGGATGTCGCCAGCCGAGAGATTGAGGTTGCCCAGCTCGTCGCGGTTCATCGTGTCGGCGAATTCGGCCGAAGGCCAGCATCCCATGGCGAAGGCGTTGGCGGCGCTGGTGGAGGGATCGGCGCAGGTGGGCCAGACGTCGCGGGTGGCGTAGAAGGTGATGATCTGGCTCAAGGTCGTGAAATAGCCATTATGGCCATAAGGCCCGGTCAGCGCGATGTTCCTGAGCGTCGTCACCTTGAACGCGCCATAGAGCGAAGGATCGGCCACGATCCCGCCTAAGCCGAGATCGGTGAAGGCGGTGCCGTCCGGATTGAATTCGGCCGGCAGTGTCAGGAAATCGCTCGCCATATTTTTGGGAATGCCGATATTGTCATACGTGAAATCGGTGAACAGCGGCGGCGTCCCGTCCGCGCCTGGCGTGCTGATATGGCAGCCCGAGCAGCCGCCCTTCATCGGATCGTTGAAAGCCGCCAAGCCGCGCTTTTCCGATGGCGACAGCACCACCTTGCCCTTGAGCGAATAATCGAACTTGGAGGTGAAGGGCGAAAGCTCCGGCGAACGCTCATAGGAGGCGATCGCGTTGCTGATATTATTATAGGCCTTGTCGACATTGTTGAAGGCGTCGGCACCATAGACCGACTTGAACGCATCCGCATTCGGTCCGCTCATCAGATGATCGACCACCTCGGCGCGGTTGCTGTTCCCCATCTCGACCGGATTGAGGAAGGGCGCCTTGGCCTGCTCCTCGAGCGTCGGCGCGCGTCCGTCGGTGAACTGGCCACCGATATAAAGCTGCTCGTCCGTGTCATAGTGAAAGGTCGGGCTGTAGGCCATGTACATCGCCGAGGGCGCATTGCGATTGCCGAACAGGGCGGGGTTGTCGCCCTTCGAAGTCGCGTGCGACGAATCCGGATCGGTGAAGGCCACCGTCGGGCTATGGCAGGAGGCGCAGGATTGGCTGCCGCCGTGCGAGAGCCCCTTGTCGAAAAACAGGCTCTTGCCGAGCTGCTGTTCGGCGCCGAGGACAACCGCGGGCGCGGCCGTCGATACCGCCGCACCGGCGATGATCGCCGCGAAGCCGAAGATGATCCGATAAATGCTGCCCTCAAGCCTATGCCGCGCCACGAAAGCCCCCACTACCGTTAATCACTCGTTAACTAATGAAATATCTTCGAGCTATTGCGAGTCAAACGCAAATGCCGTGGCGCAGCATCTGACAGCTAATTTTAACGGAATTTATACATCTATGGTGGTGCGGATCTGAGGGTTTGGCGGCGTCCTTCGGTTCAGCCGAAGAGGAGTGGCCATAGCATCATGACGATGCCAGCCATGCTAACGGCGAAAGCCAGCGACCGCACGACGGGAATCCCCAGCGCGTAAAGCGGCAGATAGACGACACGTGCGCCGAGCCACAGCCACGCGCCCAATGCCGTATGGGCATTGCCGCGCCCGCTGATGGCGAGGATGGCGATCAGTGCGATCACGATCGGGAAAGTCTCGAAGAAATTGGCCTGCGCCCGCATCAGCCGTCCGGTGACCGGCAGCGGCTCAGGCAGGCTTTCGTCACGCGGACCGGCATTCCATTTGATGCCATATTGCTTGGTTTTCACCTGCGCCGCCGCGAAGATGTGAACCAGCGCAAGGACGCAACCCCAGGCGAGAACAGTAAGCTCCGTCGTCATTTCTACCCCCTCCCAATCATCTCGTGCGAAATCTAACCGCAAATCGTTGCGCTTGACAGCTTGTCGCTGGGCCTCCGCAATGGATCTGAAATAAGGGAAAGGATGCGTCATGACTCAAGGCTCGCAGCAACAGGGCAAGTCGCCATCCGAGCTGATCGACGGCCGCATCGCGGAGTTGGCTGACTGGCGGGGCGAGATGCTCGGCCGGATTCGCAGCCTCATCCGGGAGGCCGATCCCGACGTGATCGAGGAATGGAAATGGCGGGGTGTGCCGACATGGTATCATGGCGGCATCATCTGCACCGGCGAGACATATAAGAAGGTCGTGAAAATGACCTTCGCAAAGGGAGCGGCGCTCGACGATCCATCGCGCCTTTTCAACTCCAGCCTCGAAGGCAATGTCCGGCGCGCCATCGATTTCCACGAAGGCGATGCGATCGATGCAGAAGCGCTGAAGGCACTCATCCGTGCGGCCGTGGCACTGAATATCTCCCGTACCAAAGGCTGAAGGGCATGAGAGCGGAAAAGCGAGTCGCGCTCGGATAGGCGCGATAAACCTGCGGTCTGGCGCAGCGCGCTTCAGCGCGGGCCGCTCTGTGATCAAAAGCCCAGCCTTGTCAGCCAATTGGTCTCGCGAGGCTCATGAAAATTCCCCGTCTGTTCTCCTCGCCCGCCCATGATCTGGCGATCGATCTCGGCACGGTGAACACGGTGATCTATGTCCGTGATCGCGGCATCGTTCTCAACGAACCTTCGGTGATCGCGCTGGAGACGCACAATGGCGTTCGCCGCGTGAAGGTCGTCGGCAACGAAGCCAAGCTGATGATGGGCAAGACGCCGCCCAATATCGAGGCGCTGCGGCCGCTGCGCGACGGCGTGATCGCCGATATCGAAGTGGCCGAACAGATGATCAAGCATTTCATCGACAAGGCTCTGGGGGGAACGAAGCGCCTTGCGCGGCGGCATGAGGTGGTGGTCTGCGTGCCCTCCGGCTCGACGATGGTGGAGCGCCGCGCCCTGCGCGATGCAGCGTCCAGGGCGGGGGCATACCGGGTCCAAATGATCGAGGAGCCGATGGCGGCGGCAATCGGCGCTAAGCTTCCGGTGACCGAGCCGCGCGGCGCGATGGTCGTCGATATCGGCGGCGGGACGACCGAGGTGGCGGTGCTTTCGCTCCGCGGCATCGCTTACAGCAATTCGGTACGGGTTGCCGGCGACCGGCTGGATGATGCGATCTCCTCGCACGTCCGGCGCAGCCACAATCTCATGATCGGGGAAATGACCGCCGAGCGCGTGAAGCACAATATCGGCTCGGCGATCGTGCCTGACGGGAAGGGGCGTCAGCTTACGGTAAAAGGGCGCGATCTCGTCACTGGACGTCCCTCCGAGGTTACGATCAGCGAAGCCGAGATCGCCGAGGCGCTGGCCGAGCCGATCGGCCAGATCAAGGGCGCGGTGATGGTCGCGCTGGAGCAAACCGCGCCCGAGCTTTCGTCAGATATCATCGACGAAGGCATCACCTTGACCGGCGGGGGCGCCTTGCTCGGCCGGATCGACGAAGCGATCTCGATCGCAACCGGCCTCAGCGTCAAGGTTGCTGACGATGCCTTGATCTGCGTGGCGATGGGTGCCGGTAGATCTTTGGAAGATCGCGCTTATGATGGCGTGCTGGCGGCTGCCTGAATTGCGGCAAGAGCCGTGTTCGCGCATGGTGCGAAGCACTGGTTCGCAGAGGGGCGCAATGCGCGAGGCATGTTTCGGGATCGACAGCCGGCATGATTGAGGCTGCGGCGCCCTCCTTTCTCGCCCGGCCGGATGGGCTGCGCCTCGCCTGCCGGTCGCGGTCCGGCCGCGCGCCAACCATAGTATTTCTGCCCGGCTATATGTCGGATATGGAAGGAACCAAGGCGCTCGCAGTCGATGCGTGGGCGGAACGCAAGGGCTTGGCTTTTCTTCGCCTGGACTATTCCGGCTGTGGGGCCAGCGAGGGGCGGTTCGAGGATGGCACCTTGGCCATCTGGCGCGACGACGCCCTTCATCTCATCGAACATCTTACGCAGGGAGCGCTGATCCTCGTGGGATCCTCGATGGGCGGTTGGCTGATGCTGCTACTCGCCTTGGCACTGAAAGAGCGGGTGGCCGGGCTGGTCGGCATCGCGGCGGCACCGGATTTCACGGACTGGGGCTTCACTGATGCGGACAAGGCGATCCTGCGAACCGAAGGCCGCATTGAGGAACCTTCGGCCTATTCGGAACAGCCCTATGTGACGACGCGTGCCTTCTGGCAGAGCGGGCAGGACAATCTGCTGCTCGGCCAGCCCATCGCGATCCAGTGCCCCATTCGTCTTCTGCACGGCCAGCGCGACGAGGACGTGCCCTGGGAGGTCGCATTGAGGCTCGCCGGGTCGTTGTCGAGCGAGGATGTACGCGTGACACTGATCAAGGACGGCGATCATCGTTTGTCACGCGATCAGGATATCGCGCTTCTATTGGATATGCTGGAGGCGTTAGTGACTCAGGTCGCCCGCCTCGATTGACGACTCGCTGTTGATCCTGCGACGTCGTCGTGGAACGGGTTGGAGTCTGGCGCTGGCAAGTTGGTGTTGCCGGCGTTCATGCCCTTGAAGAATGCGGGGGTTTCTGCTAGCTGCCCCGCTTTCGCCGCAGGGCGCCTGTCCTGCGGCCGTTCGTTATGCCGACAGATTTGAATGGAGATTGAGACGGTTTATGCAGATCATCGTTCGCGACAATAATGTCGATCAGGCCCTTCGCGCGCTCAAGAAGAAGCTGCAGCGTGAAGGCGTGTACCGCGAGATGAAGCTGCGCCGTCATTATGAAAAGCCGTCCGAAAAGCGCGCCCGCGAGCGCGCTGCCGCGATTCGCCGCGCCCGCAAGCTGGAGCGCAAGCGGATGGAGCGCGACGGCAGCCGGTAAGTCGTCCCGGCCGGCAGAGCCCGGCTCGATTCTCTTTCTCCAGCCCGAGTGCCGCCATGTCTGAAGTGACTGCTGTCCCGCTGCGCCCGATCAAGAAGGGCGCGCTCGTCATATTGTGGGCGGGACTTGCTCTCGTCGCCGCTACGGGCGTCGCCTTGGCTTTCAAAGGTACCTCGCAGCATGTGGTGGCGACCACAGCTTCGGGACTGAAATATCAGGTTCTGGAGGAAGGATCCGGCCCCAAGCCTAAGTCCAGCGACATGGTGCTCGTCGAGTATGATGGCAAGCTGGCGAACGGCCAAACATTCGATTCGAGCGCGCGCCACGGCGGGCCAGCACCATTGCCGGTGGAAGGGTTGATTCCCGGCTTCACGGAAGCGCTCAAGCTGATGTCCCCTGGGGCACATTATCGCTTCTGGATCCCCCCGCAGCTGGCTTACGGCGCAAGAGGCGCGGGCGACGGCGTAATTCCGCCGAATGCGTTACTCATCTTCGACATTCATCTGCTAGCCGTTCAGCCGCAACAGCCTGGCATGGGCGGTATCGGCGGACCCAACGGCGGCTAAAATTGGCTTGAGCCAAGCGCTTCCGGTCCATAATCATAACGGACGGAGGGGCGGCTGATGCGCGTGTTGCTGGTGGATGACGAGCAATTGGCGCTTGATCGCCTGTGCGCACTATTTGCTGACATTGACGAGGTCGAGATTGTTGGCCAAGCGCGCGACGGGGGCGCGGCGCTGGAGGCGATCGAGCGGCTCTCGCCCGACCTTGTGATCCTCGATATCCAGATGCCTGGCCGCAGTGGGCTGCGCACCGCCAGCGAAATTCCCGAGGAGCGGCGGCCCGAGATCGTCTTCATCACCGCGCATGAGCAATATGCCGCTGACGCCTTCGATGTCGATGCCGCAGATTATCTGCTCAAGCCGGTTCGGTTCGATCGCCTTCGCCAGGCCGTCAACCGCGCCAAGCGGAGGCGCGAGATCCGGGCGCAGGCCGAAAAGGCCGGCCAGCTTGCGAGCGAAGTCGAAGCCTTACGTCAGAACTTTTCTTCAAGCGACGCCGGCTTTTGGGTGCCGGAACGGCATGGCCAGCGGCGTGTGCCGCTCGATGCGATCAGCTGGATCGAAGCGGCGCGCGATTATGTGCTGCTCCACACCGATACACGCAGCCATATGCTGCGCACGACGATGACGGCGCTGGAGGAGAAGCTGGCCGGAAGCGCGCTGGTGCGCGTCCATCGCTCAGCCTTTGTGCGGCCGGATAAGGTTGCGGAGATCCGCCGCGCCAACCGTTCGGTCACGCTGGTGCTGACCGATGGCGCGAATGTGCAGGTCGGCCCCAGTTACATCGACGCGCTGTCTCAGTTGCTGGGGCTTCCCTGATTCTCAGGCATCAGATGATGCCGACGGTCGATGTTGCCGCCGTCACGAACATGCAGCTCACGAAAATCGCGGCGAGCCATGTCGCGGTCGAGCGGACCAAGCATGCGTCCATAGTATCCTCCATCATTGGCGGCCCCAACGGGGCGATGGCGGCGCTGTAGCGCGTGATTGCGGAACGACGTCGGAGGATGCGACGACGGTGCGCTCGGGATCGATGGAACCGAAATGGTCGACGAAATTGCGGTTTGGAGCGACCGAGCTGCATCATGGGGGGATATGCCTCCGTAAATCTACGGAGATCGAAGTTAGCATTTTGCTCACCTTCTCTCTCTATAAAAAGCGTTCAAATAAGGGAGTTTAGCTCCGGATAATCGGGTCAGGTGGTGTGTCGGTGAGCCCAATTTCCAATTTTTCGGGCGAGTTCAGGGAGAGGGCACGGGAAGCGGAGTTCCAACAACACCGCTTGCCTGAAACGCTCAACCAGGCCCGGCTGCTGTTCATCGCCTCAGCGATTCTCAACACATTGTTCCTGGCGAGCGACTGGCGCTTTTACGGGCAGCCGCACTTCTTCGTCGCCATTCCGGCGCGTTTCGCGATCATCGCCGTTTCGCTGCTCTGCCTGTGGCTGATCGGCAAGCCCAGAAGCTTCGCCGCCGCACAGCGCGTTTTGCTGTTCTGGCAGCTTGTGACGGGCCTGGCGGTCGCGCTGCTCGTCAGCTCGCACAGCGACATCGCCTTGATGGTCGTGCTGATGCTGCCGCTGATCTATTTCCTCGTCGTACCGTCCAGCTTCCGCTGGACCCTCGGTGCGGCTGGCGGCTGCAGCCTGTTGTTGCTCGCGGTTTACGCTTTTCCGCATCCGCCGGAAGAAACGATCGGCGGCCTTCTGCTTGCGACGCTCGTCTTCAACGTCGCCTTGTCGATCGCGGTCGGGCGTGCGAATCGGCTCAGGAGGCTGGAATGGGCCGCCACCCAATCCGCCCAGGCCGCGCGCGAGGATCTCGCCCGTAGCCGGGACGCACTCGAGACGATCTTCCGCACCGTGCCCGTGCCGCTGACCGTGACGACGCTCTCCGGGCAGATCATCAATTATAACGATGCGAGTGCTGAGTTTCTCGGATGCGCAGAGGCGGCGGCCGCAGTCACCAACGTCAGGGATATTTACGTCAACGCGAGCGATCGCAAACTCATTCTCTCGAAGATCCAGAGTCAGCAGTCGGTGGACGGTTTCGAGGCCCAGCTTCGTCGCGCCGATGGTTCGATCCGCGACGTGCTTATTTCATCGCGGATGGCGAGCCTGGATGGCTCGCCACGGTATGTTTCGTCGATGGTCGACATTACCGATCGCAAGCTGGTCGAATTGCATCTCGGCCAACTGGCGATGTCCGATCCGCTGACGGGGCTTGCGAACCGATCGCATTTTATAACCGTTGCCAGCCGCGCCATGGCGGTTGCCGCGGAAAAGGGAACCGAAGTCGCCATTCTTCTGCTCGACGTGGACGATTTCAAGCAGATCAACGACACCGCCGGCCACGATGCCGGCGACGCGCTGCTGCGCGCAGTTGCCGTCCGGCTCCAGGCTTCGGTCAGGCCCGGGGACGTCGTCGCAAGGCTCGGCGGTGACGAGTTCGCGATCATGCTGATGGGCCTTGAAAGCCAGGCCGATCTCGAAGCGGTCATCGCGCGCGTCATGATCAAGCTCGACCAGCCGCTGATCCATGCCAGCCGCTCGCTTGCCTGCAAGGCGAGCGTCGGTGCGGCCCGCTTCCCGTTTCATGCGTCCCAGATCGAAGACCTTATGAAATGCGCGGACATTGCGCTCTATGAGGCGAAGACGCACGGGCGGGGCCGAGGCTGCATCTTCGAATCGTCGATGCTGGCGGCGTGGGAGCTTCACGCCGGCATGATCGCGAAGGCGCGTGCGGCGTTGATCGGAGAGCAGCTCGTGCCATTCTATCAGCCGCAGGTGGATTTGCGGACCGGCGCGATCATCGGCTTCGAGGCACTGCTGCGGGTGGTGCAGCCCGATGGCGAGATTGTCTACCCCGGCGCGATCAGTGCTGCGTTCGAATATCCCGATCTCGCCCAGGCGATCACGGCCAAAATGGTCGCCGCCGTCGTAAAGGATCTTCGTGGGTGGATCGAGCGCGGGATCGATATAGGCCATGTCGCGATCAATGTTTCCGGCGCGGATCTGCGCAATGAGAATTTCCCCGCTGAGCTGCTCGCCAGCCTCGATGAAGCCAGCATCGCCTGCAACCGCATCGAACTCGAAGTCACCGAATCGGTGTTTCTCGGGCGCGGCGCGGAAAATGTGGAACGCGCGCTTCGTATCCTGAGCGATGCCGGCATTCGCATAGCGTTGGACGATTTCGGCACCGGCTATGCCTCGCTCTCCCATCTGAAGCAGTTTCCGATCGACGTGATCAAGATCGACCAGCGCTTCGTGCGGGATCTGGAGGAAGATCCCGACGACGCCGCGATCATTCGGGCCGTGCTCAACCTGAGCTACAGCCTTGGCATCCAGACCGTGGCGGAGGGGATCGAGGGGCAGGCGCAGGCCGATTATCTTCGCGCCGGCGGCTGTCGTTTCGGGCAGGGTTATCTGTTCAGCCCGGCCGTCGCGGCAGCCGAGGTACCGCGCTTGTTCGAACGCGCGCGCAGCTGGCTGCCGAAAAAGCAGGCGGCTTAGCTAAGGCTTTTGGAAACCTGCTCGAACACATCCTTTGACAATCCTGGCGTGGCCAGCACGCGCTGGAGCTCCGCCTGCATCAGCGCGCCGCGGGTTTCGTCGAACCGGCGCCAGCGGCCGAGCGGTGGCACGAGGCGCGCCGCGGTCTGGGGGTTGAGCCTGTCCACTTCGATGATCTTATCGGCAACGAAGCGATAACCCCGGCCGGACTTTTCGTGGAAGGCGCGCTGGTTGGCGGCGAAGGCGCCGACGAGCGAACGTATCCTGTTTGGGTTGGACAGGGTGAAGTCCGGATGGCGGGCGAGCGCTTCCACAGCCGCTGCCGTGTCCTCCCGAATGGAATAGGCCTGCGTGCTGAACCATTTATCGAGCACGAGCGCGTCGTGGCGATAGCGCTGATAGAAATCGTTCAGCGCCCGTTCGCGTTGCGGCGAGTCGCCATTGGCCAGGACGCCCAGCGCACCTTGCCGGTCAGTCATGTTATCGGCGTCGGCAAACTGGCGCAGCGCGATTTCCGGCGCATCGGCCGCGCCGCTTCCTTCGATATATCCCAGCGCAACCGTCCGTAGCCTGCGCAGCCCCTTGGGGCCGGGGGCATATTCGTAACGGTTGGCGGCGGTGCGCTGATAGGCGGTGCGCCAATGATCCTCCAGCTCGCGGCCGATCTCGCTACGCAAGGCGTCGCGCGCCGCAGCGATCGCAGCCGGGTCGACCACCAGCAG
>CBFRWL010000080.1:0-9527 GCA_965727025.1 uncultured Sphingomonas sp. | reverse complement strand
GAACCCCCACATCTTTCGATACTGGAACCTAAATCCAGCGCGTCTACCAGTTCCGCCACGCCCGCAGGACGCACGAACCGGCGCGCATATAGCAGCGGAAGCTGGGAGGGCAAGGGACAGCTCGTGGCTGGCGGCAGCGCGGGGGAGATGAGCTTACGTTTCAGAGCGCAGCTAGCACGCCGATGGGTGCCTTGGCGAATCAGGCTTAATAGCCCTCTTTTTCGCGACGCCGTTGCTCCTTCCGTTCCTGCTCCTCCTGCTTGCGCATTTGACGGCCGCGGTTGCGATCGGCCTCGTCCTGACTGGTCGTGGCCCAGTCAGCGGCTTTGCCTGCTGCCTTTACCGGCGCCGTCACAATTTTTCCTGCCGTGCTCACACAACCGGCGAGCATGAGCGGCGCGAGAGGGAGAAAGGCACGCATGCCGCCACTCTCCCCCGAATTGGATTACACATAGATGAATGGAACGTGGCGAGTGCGCCACAGCCGCTGGAATTAGCCGTCGAGCGCTTTCTTGAGGAGCTGGTTGACGACCCCGGGATTGGCTTTTCCGGCCATGGCCTTCATCGTCTGCCCCACGAAAAAGCCGAACAGCTTGTCCTTCCCGCTACGATATTCGGCCACCTTGTCCGCATTGGCCGACAGCACCTCGGCAATGACGGCCTCGATCGCGCCGGTATCGGACGTCTGTTTGAGACCACGCTCCTCGACGATCTTGGCCGGGTCGTCGCCGCTCTCCAGCATGATCTCGAATACCTGCTTGGCAAGGCTGCCGGACAGCGTGCCATCGGCCACAAGTCCCAGGAGCTGCGCGCCCTGTGCGGGGCTGACCGGGCTTTCGTCGATTGCCTTGCCCAGCCGATTGAGCGCACCGAACAGTTCGGAGGTCAGCCAGTTGGAGCCGGCCTTGGGATCCGCCCCGGCAGCGAGCAACGCCTCGAACCAGCGCGCCGTCTCCACGTCCGCCGTAATCACTGACGCATTATAGGCGGAAAGCCCGAGCGTGTTCACATAGCGCGCGCGCTTGGCATCGGGCAGTTCGGGCAGGCTCGCACGGCACTCCTCCAGAAAAGAGTCCTCAAGTTCGAGCGGGAGCAGATCCGGATCGGGGAAATAGCGATAATCATGCGCATCCTCCTTGGAGCGCATCGACCGCGTCTCGCCCTTGTCGGGATCGAACAGCCGGGTTTCCTGGACGATGGTACCGCCGCCTTCGAGCACGTCGACCTGGCGGTTTGCCTCATGCTCGATCGCCTGCATGACGAAGCGGACCGAATTGACATTCTTGGTTTCGGTCCGGGTGCCAAAAGGCTGGCCCGGCTTACGCACCGAGACGTTCACGTCGGCGCGCATCGAGCCCTCTTCCATATTGCCGTCGCACGAGCCGACATAGCGGAGGATCGACCGCAGCTTCCGAAGATAAGCCCCTGCTTCGGAAGGCGAACGCATGTCGGGCCTGGAGACGATTTCCATCAGCGCGACGCCGCAACGGTTGAGATCGACATAGCTTCGCGTCGGGTGCTGATCGTGCATCAGTTTGCCGGCATCCTGCTCGACATGGATGCGTTCGATACCCACGCGCTTCGGCTCGCTGATGCCGTTCTTTTCATCGGCATCGAGCGTGATCGCGCCCTCTCCCACCAACGGGTGGTAAAGCTGCGAGATCTGATATCCTTGCGGAAGGTCCGCATAGAAATAATTCTTGCGATCGAAGCGCGACCATTTGTTGATCGGCGCGTCGATCGCCATGCCGGTGCGGACCGCTTGCCGGATGCATTCGCGGTTGGGCACTGGCAGCATTCCCGGCATCGCGGCGTCGACCAGGCTGACATTCTGGTTGGGCTCCGCCCCGAACTTCGCCGAAGCGCCCGAGAAAAGCTTTGCGTTGGAGGTGACCTGAGCGTGCACCTCCAGCCCGATGACGACCTCCCACTCACCGGTTGCGCCTTGAATTCGATATGACGTGCCGCTCGTCATGGCTGTTCGCAGTTCCGATCCGATCAAAGATGCGCGGTTTGCACACCACACGCCAAGCTTCAACCATCTATACAGAATTTTGGAGCATTTTGCGCTTCGCACAATTCGGCAAATGCGTTACCGCCCCCCTGCAAGAAGAGACCGGCTCGCCCGATGGATATGCCTGTACCCGATTCATTAGCCCGGCTCCGGGCCTCTGCTGCGGAGGCCGCGGTCGCGGTCATTCTCCCCTGCTATAATGAAGAGGCGGCCATTGGCGCCACGATCGAGGCTTTCCGGGTCGCCCTCCCCCACGCGCTGATTTATGTCTATGATAACAACAGCAAGGACCGGACAGTTCAGGTCGCGCGAGAGCATGGTGCGATCGTCCGTACGGAACGCATGCAGGGCAAAGGCAATGTCGTGCGGCGCATGTTCGCTGATGTCGAAGCCGACATTTATGTGTTGAGCGACGGCGATGCCACCTACGACGCAAGTGCCGCCCCCAGGATGATCGACCTGCTGGTTGAAGAAAATCTCGACATGGTCGTCGGCGCGCGCGAATCGGAAGTTGAGCTTGCCTATCGGCGCGGCCACCGGCTTGGTAACAAGCTGCTGACCGGCATGCTTACCTCGCTCTTCGGACGCAGCTTCACCGACATTCTATCGGGCTATCGAATTTTCTCGCGGCGTTTCGTCAAAAGCTTTCCGGTCTTGTCCGAAGGCTTCGAGATCGAGACCGAAATAAGCGTACATGCGCTCGAATTACGGATGCCGGTGTCGGAGGTCATGACCGCTTATGCAGCCCGTCCTGAGGGTTCGGCCTCCAAGCTTTCGACCTATCGCGACGGGTGGCGCATTCTCAGAACCATTATCAACCTGTTCCGCCTGGAACGTCCCGTCATGTTTTTCAGCGCGATTGCCCTTGTGCTGCTGCTTGCAGCGATCATCCTCGGCATTCCGCTTGCGATCACCTACGCACAAACCGGGCTTGTGCCACGATTTCCGACTGCAATCCTCTGTACCGGTCTGACGATCCTTGCCTCACTGTTCGCGTTCAGCGGCATAATCCTCGATACGGTGGTTCGCGGCCGGCGCGAAGTTCGCCGTCTTGCCTACCTTTCCATTCCGATCGGTCGCTAGTGCGTCTGGCGCTGCCGTGGAGCAAGTGCCTTGCCGCGCTTTTGCTGATACCGCTCTTCTGTCTGCCAGCGCTCTACAACCACCATCCGGTGCTTTATCCTGACAGCGTCGGCTATTTCCATTCCGGCAGCGCAGCCCTCGAAGCACTGGAACCGGCGGAAAGCGCGTTCGTCGATATGGTCGAGGGCAAGGCTCATGCAGCCGCTCCGCTCAGCCCACCCCATGCTGATCCAGCAGGCAAGACGATGGCGGAGCGAAGCCTTGACGGGACATCCACCTCGCGGTCGCCCTATTATGGGGTCTTGCTGGTCATTTTAACCCGCCTCGGCGGAGAGTGGGCACTCCCTCTCGTTCAGGTTGCGCTCTCCATCATGGCCATAATGCTTGCAGCCCGGCATCTGGGCCGCCCGCGTGCGCTGGCATTATTTTCGATATGCGCGGCAACGGGGCTGATTGCCGGCTTGGGCATTTTTTCAACGACCGTCATGCCCGATGTCTTTTCCGGATTGGCGATCCTCGCCACAGCCCTTCTCATCGCGGCCTTCGGATCCATGTCGGCGAAGGAGCGATGCTTTTGGCTCGTCCTGCTCCTGGGGAGTTGCCTTTTTCATAAGGCGAACCTTGCCACGTCCGCCATGCTCGCGGCGCTTGGAATTGGTTATTGCTGGCTGACAAATCGCATCGACAAGGTCCAAGCCGCGTCGCTCGCCGGCGTATTGGCAGCTGCGGTTATCGGCCACATGGTGGTCAACGTCGCGGTAGAAAAAACGAGCGGCCGGCCGCCCATCCAAACGCCGTTCCTGCTCGCGCGTTTGGTCGGCGACGGCACCGCCGAGCAATATCTGCGGAAACATTGCCCTCAGGCTGGATATGCCATGTGTCGCTTCCTGCCGCGCATGCCGATGAGCGAAAATGATTTTCTGTGGAGCAGCGTGCCGCCCAAAACCGTGATGAAGACGGCTTCGGTCGAAACACAAAGCGCCATCGCCGCGCAATCCAACGCGATCATCAAGGGGGTGCTGACCGAGTTTCCCCTGCAGCAGGCCAAGGCATCGAGCGAAAACGCGATCCGCCAGCTCTTCGAGGTCGGCGTGCGGGAATATGGCCTTGGCATTTCGGTCATGCCCAAGGATGATTCCGCGATGCTGCCGATACTCGATGCATATTCGAGCAGCCGAATTGCTCAAGGATCGATGCCGCTGGATGCAATCAGCACGGTGATGCTCATAGCATATCTGGCCGGATTCGGCGCGCTGGCAGCCTTGTTTTTCTCCGGATCCGCGCAGGCCCTGCCAGCACAAGGCTGGAAGATCGCCGGCATATTGATAGCGGGCGTGGTGATCAACGCGCTCGTCTCGGGGGTGATTGCGGGCGTGTTCGACAGATATCAGGGTCGGGTGGCTTGGCTGATCCCGTTCGTCGCGCTGTTGTTATGGCACCAGCGCGGTTGGTCTACCACCATTTCTCCGGGCGAGCGGCGAACCCGGCCCGTTCCTCAATAGCAAGGCCCGCGTTGAGAACAGCCTGCTCGTCGAGGGGCTTGCCGATGATCTGAAGGCCGAGAGGCAGCCCCTGCCCGTCCAGCCCGGCGGGAACCGACATGGCGGGCAAGCCCGCCAGCGACGCCGGCACGGTGAAGACGTCGTTCAAATACATTGCGATTGGATCGGCCTGCTTTTCGCCGAGCGCGAAAGCGGCCGATGGCGCCGTGGGAGTCAGCAGCACATCACAACGCTCCCATGCCTGCTCGAAATCGCGCGCGATGAGCGCGCGCACCTTCTGCGCCTGGGTGTAATAGGCATCATAATAGCCGGCCGAGAGTACATAGGTGCCGATCATGATCCGGCGTTTCACCTCAGCGCCGAAACCTGCCGCCCGGGTGGCTGCATACATATCCTGCAGCCCGGCGCCTTCGGGGAGATCCCGTTGCCCATAACGCACCCCATCATAGCGCGCGAGATTGGAGGACGCCTCCGCAGGCGCGATGATGTAATAGGCCGGCAGCGCATATTTGGTGTGCGGCAGCGACACGTCGACGATTTCTGCGCCGGCGTCCTTCATCCAGGCAATGCCTTGCTGCCACAACGCCTCGATCTCGCCGGGCATGCCATCGACGCGATATTCCTTGGGAATACCGACCCGCTTGCCTGCGAGGTTGCTCGAAAGCGATGCCTCCCAGTTCGGCACCGGCGCATCGAGCGAGGTTGCATCCTTGGGATCAAAACCGCTCATCACCTCAAGCAGGAGGGCGCAGTCGCGAACGTCGCGCGCCATTGGCCCAGCCTGATCGAGCGACGAGGCGAAGGCGACAATGCCCCAGCGCGAGCAACGGCCATAAGTGGGCTTGATGCCGGCAACGCCAGTGAACGCCGCCGGCTGCCGGATCGAACCGCCGGTGTCGGTGCCAGTCGCCGCGGGCACCAGACGCGCAGCGATCGCGGCGGAGGAGCCGCCCGATGAGCCACCAGGCGCGAGCGGCGCATTGCCACCATCCTTGCGCCGCCACGGCGAGATCACGTTGCCGAAGGCGCTCGTTTCGTTGGATGAGCCCATCGCGAACTGATCCATATTGAGCTTGCCGAGCATGCCCGCGCCGGCCGCAAAGAGCCTTGCGGTGACGGTCGATTCGTACGTCGGCGTAAACCCTTCGAGAATATGGCTGGCCGCGGTGGTCTGATAACCCTGCGTGCAGAACAGGTCCTTGATGCCAAGCGGTATGCCGGACAAAGCCCCCACCTGGCCGCTTGCCCGCTCCCGATCCGCTGCCTCCGCTGCGCCGATGGCGTGCTCGGGCGTCTCCACGATGAAAGCATTCAGCGCGCGCCCTGTTTCCACCGCCGCCACGAAATGATCGGCTATTTCGCGCGCACTGAATTCGCCCGCACGGAAACCGTCACGAAGCTGGGCGACGGTCAGCCCGGTAAGGTCGCTCACTATTCGATCACCTTTGGTACTGCGAAAAAGCCATGCTCCGCTTGGGGCGCATTCGCCAGCACCCGATCGCGGATATCGCCGTCAGTCACAATGTCATCGCGCAGCCGGAGATGGTTTGGAATGACCGCCGCCAGCGGCGCGACGCCACTGGTATCGACCTCGCCCAGTTGCTCGACCAGACCCAGGATCTTGCTGAGTTCCGGCGCCATGGCCTCCGCTTCGGCATCGCTTACGGCGATCCGAGCGAGGCTGGCGATCTTGCGGACGGTGGCGCTATCGACGGACATGCATTCCTGCTCAACAAGGATGGATCAAGGGCGGCTAGCATCGCGGCGCACAGGCTTCAAGCGCGCCGGTTGCATGTCGACGTGAACATGATTGTTCGCTACGCAATTGCCATCCATCCCGATTTGTGTTGCACCGCAACACAGGAGAGCATTTTTGGCGCGGCGCTTTTTGTACGTTGTAGCGGGGCTGATCATGCTTACTCTGGCGGCGGCGATCGGCTGGAATCTCTTTCAGGACCAGTTGATGCGGGTGGCCTTCGTGCCGGGCCAGCCCTTCACCTTACCAACGAAGGATACGACACCTGATTATGCGCGGCCTGATGCCTGGCTGTCGCGCCCCGGTTTGCCGAACGATCCATCGCGATGGACCCCGCGAGGCTTTCAGCCGGCAGCAAATCCGAAGCTGGCCATATTCTACGTCCTGCCGACCACCTATCTGAAACGCGATCGCTGGAACGCACCCTATGACGATCGCGAAGCAGCAGAGCGTCAGCGCCTGTTCGCGATGAGCCAGGCAAGTGCCTTTAATAATGTCGGCGCCATTTGGGCGCCGCGCTACCGTCAGGCGGTACTCGGCACGTTTCTGGCATCGGACCGCGACGATGCCGAAAAGGCGATCGCCTTCGCCTATACCGATGTCGAGCGCGCCTTCGATACCTTCCTGGCCACGATCCCCAAGGACCAGCCGATCCTGCTGGTCGGGCACAGCCAGGGCGCGCTTCATCTCATCCATCTGATGACGCGGCGGGTGGCAAGTACGCCGTTGGCCAAGCGGATCGTCGCCGCCTATATCGTCGGCTGGCCGATCTCGCTTGCGCATGACTTGCCCGCGCTTGGGCTTCCCGCATGCCGCGCGGCAGGACAGGCGAACTGCATTCTTTCGTGGCAAAGCTTTGCCGAGCCCTCGGATCCAAGGCAGGTCATGGATGTCTACGACAACAGCCTTGGCCTCGACGGCAAACCGCGCAAGGGCAGCCCGATGCTCTGCGTCAACCCGCTGACGGGCGCACCGCACAGCGCTGCCCCGCCCGCCGCCAACCGCGGATCGCTGATCCCCAACCTCGCATTGAATGATGCGAGCGTAGAGGTTGGCAAGATCGGCGCACGCTGCACGCCGCAGGGATTTCTCGATATCGGCGCGCCGCCCGAGGGCTATGGCGCCTATATCCTGCCGGGCAACAACTACCATGTATTCGATTTCGGCATGTTCTGGGTGAATATCCGCGCCGATGCCGAGGCCCGGACGCGAAACTTCCTTCAATGATCGCCACCGACACGCGCCATTTCCGTGAAATGCTTCCAGCCGGCGGCCGGCTCGCCGGGCTTGACGTTGGCACCAAAACGATCGGCATTGCGCTGTGTGATTCAGGCTGGACGATCGCGAGCCCGGCACAGACGCTTCGTCGGATCAGGTTCGCCGCGGATCTCGAAAAATTGCGCGCGCTGTTCGTTCAGCAGGCCGTCAAAGGCCTCGTGATCGGCCTGCCGCTCAACATGGACGGCAGCGATAGCGCGCGAACCCAATCCGTCCGCGCATTTTCCAGGAACGTCGCGCCGCTTGGGCTTCCGATCCTTTTGTGGGACGAACGCTGGTCGACCGACGCCGTAACGAGAACATTATTGGCTGCCGACGCCAGCCGCGCCCGGCGGGCCGAACTGGTCGATAAAATGGCCGCGGCCTATATCCTGCAGGGCGCCATCGATGCCCTTGCCAGCCTTGCATAGGGCCAGAAAGCGCTATTCAAAAAAGATCAGTTGACGCTGGCCAGCGTAAGTTTCGGAGCCTGGCCGTAGATGAACCCGTTGGTGGGATAGGCAGCGGTTCCGAGGTCGGCGACGGGCGCATACCAGACCCGCACCTTGCTCCAGTCATTGGCCGGCGACACATCCATCACTTCGACATCGCGCTCGATCTGGCCACGGCGGCCATTGATCGGCGACCAGTTGGCGTGGGTGACCTTGATCACCCGCTCGCTGACGACTTCGCTGACCACCGCGACATGGCCCGAGCGCATGTGCCCGGTGGCCTGGAACGACAACACCGCTCCGACCTGCGGCATGCTGCCGCGGGCATAATGTCCCTCGGCCTGCGACCACCAGCTCGCCGCAGCGCCGAAAAGCTGAATACCTGAAAATTCGCGGGCAAAGGGCGCACATTGCCAGGACTGGGTCGAAAAATCCTGCACTGCAGCAGGCGCTGCAGTGGCCACAAAAAGGCTCATGGCGGCAAACATGCCGCGCAGAGATGACATCATTGCGATCCCCGATTCCGCTCGTGAACGTGCTAGGTGGCTTTGACAGCCATTGGGAATAGCAACGGGTTAACGCTGATAAGCTTTTGGGGTGAATCGTTTCGTCGCCACGATTAAGCGCCTTCCGCGCGCGGCACTTGAGCTCACCCGGCCTTACGGTTAGAGCGGCGCTTTGATGATCGAATCCGCCGCCAGCCCTTCTCCGCGCCCGACGGCTTCTCCTTTTCCCCATCGTCATCTGCTCGGAATTGCCGGCCTTCATCCGCATGAGATCAGCTGGCTGCTCGATGAGGCGGAGCAATGGATCGGCTTCAACCGCCTCGCCGCGAAGCATGACGATCGGCTTGCCGGGCTTACCATGATCAACGCCTTCTTTGAAAACAGCACGCGCACGCTGCTCTCGTTCGAGATCGCGGGGAAACGGCTGGGCGCGGACGTCGTCAACATGGCGGTTGCGCAATCCAGCGTGAAAAAGGGCGAAACGCTGATCGATACCGCGGTGACGCTCAACGCGATGCATGCCGATGTGATCGTGATCCGCCACGATGCATCGGGCGCGGTGCAGCTCATCGCCGACAAGGTCGATTGCCCGGTGCTCAACGCGGGCGATGGCCGCCATGAGCATCCGACGCAGGCGCTGCTCGACGCCCTTACCATCCGCCGCCGCAAAGGCCAGATCGCAGGCCTGACGGTCGCGATTTGCGGCGATGTCATGCATAGCCGCGTGGCGCGGTCCAATATATTGCTGCTGACTTCGCTGGGCGCGGATGTTCGCGTCGTGGGGCCGCCTACCCTTCTGCCAGCAGGGATCGAACGGATGGGCGTCAGTCGGCATGTCGATTTCGAGGCAGGGCTTGATGGCGCCGACGTCGTGATGATGCTGCGCCTTCAGCGCGAGCGGATGGAGGGCGGCTTCGTCCCCTCGCCGCGCGAATATCACGCGCTTTACGGCCTCAC
>CBFRWL010000079.1:0-9529 GCA_965727025.1 uncultured Sphingomonas sp. | reverse complement strand
GCGAGGCAAGCCTGCTGATGGGGCCGTCGTCCGCCCGAAGGCGGCCCGCCGCCTGCGCTAGCGGGCGACGCGGACCTGGAGGTCCTCGTAGGAGCGGACCCAAGTTTCCTTGAGGCGGGGCTCCTCGACCAGTTCCAGCCGCGGCAGGCGGGTAGCGATAGCGCGAAACATCGTGCCCGCCTCAAGCCGCGCGAACTGGTTGCCCATGCAGAAGTGGACCCCCGCCGCGAAGCCGACGTGATAATTGTTGGTGCGACCGATATCGAAACGGTCTGGGTCGTCGATCCGCGACGGATCACGGTTGGCGGCTTCAAGCGACATCAGCAGGGTGGCGCCCTTGGGGATGATCTCCTCGCCGAGGGGCACGTCGGTGAGCGCAATGCGCGGCAGCGACCAGATCGATGGCGAGCAGAAACGCAGCATCTCCTCGACCGCCGTTGACACCAGGTCGGGGTTGGCACGGAGCCGCTCGTACTGGTCCGGATGCTTCAGCAAGGTATACATGCCGTTGTTGATGAGGTTGCCGGTGGTTTCATGCCCGGCCTGGATCAGCATCTGTAAGGCGCCGATCAGTTCAAGTTCGCTGAGCCTTTCGCCTTCGCTTTCGGCCCGGATGAGCAGCGAGACGAGATCTTCGCCGAGGTTCTTGCGCCGTTCGGCCACGAGGTTCTGGAAGTAGTTGTAGAAATCGATCTGGGCCTGGTCGACGGCCGCAGCCTTTTCAGGCGTGGGTTCGGTGGAGCGCGCCGAGGACACCACCTCTTCGGTCCATGCGGCCCATAGATCGTGGTCTTCATAGGGCACGCCCATCAGCGCGCAGATGATCCGTTCGGGCAGGGGGAAGGCCAGTTCCTTGCGAAAATCGAAGCTCTCCCGCCCAGCAACATTGGCCAGGAGTTCGTCGGTGATCTGCTGCATGACCGTTGCCCAACTCGCAACTCGGGTGGGCTTGAAGGCGGTTTCGAGGATCTTGCGGATGCGGGCATGGCCAGGATCGTCCTGGTTGATCAGCATCAGCGTGAATGCCTTGCGCGCCTTTTCGATGTTCGGTGCGGTGCTGCCGCTGGAATGCGCCTGCGATTCCGCGATCGCACCGGCCTGCCGGCTGAGGCGCTGGTCGCGGTATCCTTCGACGAGGTGATCGTAGCGCGTGACAAGGCGGATATCGTCGACCGGCACGATCCGGCCCGTTTCGCGGATTCTGGCGAGCAGCGGGAAGCGATCCGGAAATTTGTAGTGCGCCGAGACGAATGCCCGGGCATCGGCGAGAATTGAAGCGTCCATGGCCAAACCTCGATATCGTTTTACAGTCTGGGGGCGCGGCCGAGACCGCGCCGCAGGAGCGATTTCAGGCCAGATCGATCCAGCGGCCTTCCTTGTGGGACCGTTCGACCGCGTCAATCACCTGGACGTGCGCGAGGCCATCGGCAAAGGTGGCGATCGCCGGATTGCGGTAGGCCGGATCGCGCATCCATGAGGCGAAGGCCGAGGTGAGACCGACCATTTCGGCAAAGCCGTAGTCGGAGCTGTGGGTCTGCACATAGGGCGTTTCTTCCAGCTGCGGCAGCGATTCCTGCGGCGCATCGACGGCTGGACCCCCGCCGCGTAGTTCCAGCAGAAGGTCTTCCGGAGCTTCGACCGGGGCGCTGCCGGCGGCCGTGCTCTTCACCACGTCGTAGGTCCAGCCGGTGGATATGCCCGCATCCGACCCGGTGATGCGAGTGGAGGCGAAGGGTTCCCAAGTACGGCAGGTGCCGGTCATCGCGCCTTGCGCGCCATTGTCCATGACGAAGGCGAAGGCGTAGCTGTCATCTGAGGTCATCCCGCGATCGGCGCCAGCATGCACGCAGCCCGTCACCGCGGCGAATTCCCCGGCGATGTAGCGCAGCAGGTCGATCCCGTGCGCATTGTAGTTGCGCAGCCAGCCGCCGCCGCCTTCGTGCGTCATCCACCAGCCGGGCAGTTCGAGGTTGGCGGGGGCGCAGAGGGTGTGATCGAACTGCGCCACGATGTGGATCGGATTACCGATTTCGCCCGAGCGGACCATCCGGCGCGCCAGCGCATTCTGGCGGAACCAGCGGAATTCGTGGCTGATCATGTTGGCGATGCCCGCTTCCTGCGCGGCATCGCGCATCTCGCGCGCTTCGCCGACATCCAGCGTCATCGCCTTTTCGCAGACCAAGTGCTTGCCGGCGGCGATCGCCTTCATGGCGAAGGGGAAGTGGGTCTGCGGGGGCGTGGCGATCACGATCGCGTCGACATCGCTGTCCACAGCCTGGTCGAACGAGGTGAGCGCATGCTCAATGCCGAAGTGCGCAGCGCGGGCCGCCGTCTTTTCCGCATCCTGGCCGACCAGCGCGGTGACGTCGAACCCGGAAGCGCGCAACGCCCGGATGTGCAGCGTGCATCCGATGTTGGTGCCGATGACGGCAACTGTAGGCTTACCCATACCACTCTCCCTTTATGCTGCACTTGCTTCTGCATCGCGATAGCCGCGGCTGACCCGCATGGCCTGCACTTGATGCAAGAGGCCGCGTTCCGGCCTCTTGTATCGGCAAGGCAATAGGCAGGCACAATGTCCGTCCAGACGATGCTGTGGGGTGCGAAGGCTCTCGGTCAGAGCGACGGAGACGGGGGCAGTGGCCGCGACGCTCAGGCGTGGCTGCTGCGCCACAGGTACTTCGGATTTCGGGTTCAGGCCGCGCGCATCAGCGCGCCGCGCACGGTGCCGATCCCGCCGACAGCGGCATCGAGCAGGCGGGCGGCCTTGAGGAATAGATGCGCGTCGCACTCCTCGCTGAAGCCCATGCCGCCGTGAACCTGGATGTTGAGCCCGGCGTTGTCGCGCGCGGCGCGCAGAGCCAAGTTGAGCGCGGCGTGCACGAGGTGCACGGCATCGTCGGCGTGTTCGGCCAGCGAGACGGCGGCGAAAGTGACCAGTTCCTGCGCTGCATAGGCGGCGATCGCCATGTTGGCGCAGTGGTGCTTGACTGCCTGGAATGCGCCGATCGGTTGCCCGAACTGTTCGCGCACCTGGGCGTACTCCACCGCCCGACTGCGCGCTTCGGCGGCAATGCCGGCGAGCATGGCGGCAACCAGCAACCGGCCGCGCTGGGCGAGCTCCGGATCGGCCAGTGACCACTTCGGCTCCGCTGCGGCAATGCGGCTGACCGGCCGGCCCCAGTGTTCGGCATCGTGCAGGGTGGCGGTCCCGTTCTCCAAGATGTCGACGCCCTGCTCGGTCAGCACGACCAGCCACGCGCCGTCCGTGGCGTCGATAGCGACGAGATCGGCACCGTTACGCTGGCGGAACGCCAGGTGGGCGCGGCGAGCCCCGGCGGCGATTTCACCGGCGAGACCGGCCTCGCCCCGCCGGACGAGGGCATGCGCGGCAATGACAGTGGCAGGATAGTCGGTCGAGATCAGGTGGCGGCCGAAGGTTTGCGCGGCAAGCGCTTCCTCTACCGCGGAAAGGCCGACGCCGCCCGCGTCCTCCGGCAGGCCGATGGCAAGCCAGCCGAGCTCGGCCAGGCTGCCCCAGCGCGCGCCTTCGCCCGCAGGATCGTCGCGCAGGCGAGAGACCGGCAGGAGCGTTTCGGCCGGGCGGGTGAAGGAATCGACCAGCTCGCGGGTTTCGGTGAGGTCGCGGAAGATCGTCATGCCTTGCCTCTGGGGAGTCCGAGCACGCGCTCGCCGATGATGTTGCGCTGGATCTCGGCAGTACCGCCAGCGATTGTTTCGGAAAACGCCTCGAGATAATCGTAGGCCCAGCCGTGATCTCCGGCGAGCTGGTCCGCGCCGATCCCGTAGAGATCCACCGCCGCGTCGGAAGCGCGCTTGGCAAGTTCGGCGAAGTAGAGCCGGATCAGCGAGCCTTCCGGGCCGGGGGTGCCGCTTTCGCTGGCGAGCGCGAAGCTGTAGGACATGGCCTTGAGCGCGGCCGCATCGGCGCGCAGGTCAGCAATGCGTGGCGCGATAACCGGGTCGGTGCAATCGGCGGCAAGCTTCTCGATCCGCTCGACCAGGCCGATCTGGAGCGCAAGCGATGCGGTGCCGCGTTCGAAGCCGAGCGTGGCCATCGCGGTCTTCCAGCCATTGCCGACGCCACCGACGACGGCTTCGGCAATCGGCACGCGGACCTGATCGTAGAACACCTCGCAAAACTTGGCGGGGCCGGCCATGGTCTTGATCGGGCGCACAGTTATGCCGGGCAGGTCCATGGGGCAGATCAGCCAGGTGATGCCCTTGTGCCGCGAGGATTCCGGATCGGTGCGGATCAGCAGTTCCTGGTAATCGGCAATGTCGGCGTAGCTCGACCAGATCTTCTGGCCTTCGATAACGATCTCGTCGCCCTCGATTCGCCCCTTGCAGCGCAGGCTGGCGAGATCGGACCCGGAGCCGGGTTCGGAAAAGCCCTGGCACCAGATGGCCTGGCCGGAGAGGATCTTCGGGAGGTGAAACGCCTTCTGTTGGTCGGTGCCGCAGGCGATGATCGTAGGACCGGCATGATTGAGGCCGACGAACGAGGCGTTGTGCGTGCTGGGCGCGTGAGCGCGGGCGTATTCCTCGAACCAGACGATCTGCTGCGCCACGGTGAGCGAGCGCCCGCCGAATTCGCTGGGCCAGGTGAGGCCGGCCCAGCCGCCTTCGTACATGCGGCGCTGCCAATCGAGCACGAAGGCGCGCGATTCCGGCCCTTCGAGTGGCGCGGCGTGGGTGGGAATGTTCGCGTGGAGCCAAGCCCTGGCTTCGGCGCGGAACTGTTCAAGGGTATCTGCGGACATGGCTGCTTGCGCCGAGGGCATTCAGGCCGCGTCCGGCCAGGTAGCCCGCGCCGCGGCGCGGGCCTGCGCGGAGCTACCGCCGAGTTCGCCCAGCATGGCCTTGAGGCGGTAGGTCCAGAAGTGCAGCGGGAATTCGAGCGTGAGGCCCATTGCGCCGCAGAACTGGTGCAGGTCGTAGACCATGGTGGGGATGCAATCCTGCAGGTAGCCGGCGGCAAGCGCGCAATCGGCCTCGCTGTCCGACCAAGCGGCGCGCAGGGCGAGCCAGCGGGCGGACTGCTGCTTGCCTGCAGCAACGGCGAGGCGATGCTGGATCGCCTGGAACGAGCCGAGCGGGCGGTTGAACTGGTAGCGATTGGTGACATGTTCGATCACGGTGTCGATCGCGGACTGCATCAGGCCGACGCCTTCGACCGCCATGGCGAGACGCCAGCGGCGGCGCACCGCGGCAGCCATCTCGGCCCCGAAGGTCTGCACCTTCAGCCCGTCGAGCGAGGCGAGCTCGCCATAGGGGTAGGCGAACAGGCTCTCGACCGGTTGGACCCGCGCGGGATCGACCTCGATCACCAGCAGTTCGTCGCGCTTGTCGACGATCAGGGTGCGCGCGACGGCGAGGAAGCGGGCAGGCGCGAGCGCATTGCCGCTAGCCAGCGCGAACGGACGCTGCACGGCGTCGGCCGGGAACAGCGGCGCGACCAGCGCGGAGAAGGCAACCTCGGCGCTGACCGGCAGGCGGGCGAGCCGTTCGACCACAAGCGCGGCATCAAGCAGGGTGAATTCCTCTTCGCGCGCGATGTCTAGGAAGCCGCCGAGGGCGAGTTCGGCATCAAGCGCTTCGCTGAAAGCGAGGAGCACGCCCTCCTTGGGCGCTTCGATGGCCTGGCCGGAAATGAGCTGTTCCAGTCCCTCGAGGATCGCGGTCTGGTTTTCGTTCGGTTCAAAGTCCACGGGTTGTCTCGCTAGGAAGGCCGAGATGACGACGGGCGGCAAGGTTGAGCTGGATTTCCGCCGCCCCGGCGCCGATGCCGGAATAAAGCGCGCGCTGGTGGTGCGCCTGCTGCAGCGGATCCCCGCCGAGCATGCCCGAGGGCAGAAATTCGAGCACGAAATCCGCGACGGCATGATCCGCCTCGACGAGAATGTAGCGCGCGAGGCTGCCATAGGCGCTGATCGGCTGCTCCTTGGCGCGTTCGTACACCACGCGGTAGACCATCATGCGCGCGGCCTCGACCTTGGCCAATACGCGACCGGCGCGATCCTGCACCACCGGATCTTCAAACCGGCCATCGGCCTTGAGTTCCTCGATCACGCTGTCGAGCACGCGGCGGGCGAAGGCATAGCGGGCAATGCCGATGCGTTCGTTCTGCAGGGCGTAGCTGATGATCTCCCACGCCTGACCTTCGGCGCCCAGGCGGTTCTCTTCCGGCACGAAAACGTCGGTAAGGAAGAACTCGTGGATGTCACCCTCACCGATCAGGGCCGGGATCTGCTTGACCTGGATTCCGGGGGATTTCATGTCCACCAGCAGGATCATGATGCCGTCCTTGCCGGTGCCGTTGCGCGCCAGAAGAAAGCACTGATCTGCATGGGTGGCGAAGGAAGTCCAGACCTTGGCGCCGTTGACGACATAGCCGCCTTCGACCCGTTCGGCCTTGGTTCGCAGCGAGGCGAGATCCGAGCCGGCAGAGGGTTCGGAGAAACCCTGGCACCAGATCACGTTGCCTTCGACGATCGGCGGCAGGTAGCGCGCCTTTTGTTCTTCGGAGGCGTAGCGCATCAGGACCGGGCCGATCCAGTTGACGTTCATGTATTGCGGGCCGCGCGGTTCGCCCACCTGCCACGATTCCTCGCCCAGGATGAAGTGGTTCCAGGGCTGCGTGGCGGAGCCGCCGTATTCAACCGGCCAATGCGGAATCAGCAGGTTCTTTTCGGCGAGGATCTTGCAGAATTCGAGCGAGAACTTGGTCACGGGGGTCGATCCCGGACCATGAATTGCGCGCTCTTCCCAGTCATCCGGCAGGTTTTCGGCCAGCACGTCCTTCACGCGCTGCCGGTATGCCGCCTGGTCTTCGCTCCAGCCGAACTCCATCGAAAATCACTCCTTCAACAGCGGCCTTGCGGGCCGGCAACATGGTCAATGCCTTGGGAAGAGCCTTTGTGAAGTTGGGACATCAGGTACATCGTCCTTTGAGATTATAGGCCGGAATGCGCAGAGCGCCGGCCTGGAATGCGGGGGCCTGCAAGTCAGGCAAAGGCGGGCATGACCTTGTCTGCGAAGATTTGCGCATGGACCGCGAGCTTTTCCAGCGGGTAGCCAGAGGGCGCCATCATGCCGTGCGCCTCGATAGGGGCAAGCGCCATCTTGCCCTTGATGTAATCAATCGATGCGTCGGGCGTCATCACCCAGGTGCGCGCTGCGGGGCGCAGTTCGTCCCGCGTGACGCGCTTGAAGACGGATGTCGCTTCGTTGTTGTCCATCCATTCGGCGTAGGTATTCGTCTGGTAAACGATGTGATCGAGCACGTCCTCGATGGTCTGTTCGGGGTCTTCGGACACGAGGTGCCACATGTCGTTGCTGCCGATCGAACAGATCCGCGGTTTTTTGGCCGGGTCGCCAAGTTCCTCGACCGCCGCGGCATATTCGGCGAAACCCTCGACCGGGCCGAAGAAACCGTCTCCGTATTTCGCCGCGCGACGATAAGCCGGGGCGCTGTTGCCACCGATCCAGATCGGCAGGTCCTTGCTGATCGGCAGCGGCGAAATTCGCGCGCCTTTCAGCTGGAAGAACTCGCTTTCGAAATCGAAGGATTCGCCCTGCCACAGACGACGGACGATCTGCAGCAGATCGTCGGTGCGGCGCGCGCGCTTCTTGAAATTGTTGCCATAGCGGTCGGCCTCACTCGGCACGTAGCCCAGCGCCAGCGCGAGGTCGAAGCGACCGCCGGAGAGAATGTCGAGCACGGCGACATCCTCTGCCAGACGCACCGGATGATAGAACGGCGCCAGCGCGATGCAGGTGCCGATGCGCATCGTCCTGGTACGCGCGGCGGCAGCCGCAGCCATGATCAGCGGCGAGGGCAGGTAGCCGTCGCTGGAGCCGTGGTGTTCGGCAAACCAGACGTTCCTGAAGCCGATGGATTCGGTCCAGGCGATGAAATCGAGATGGGCGGCGAACATGTCGTGCGCCGGCTTGAGCCATGGCGTGGCGTTCCGCATGTCGAAGACGAAGCCGAAGCGGGGAGCAGTCATGACGAATCCTCCGAGGTACCGATCCAGGCATGCCGGGCCGCTCGGACCCGATCGGCGGGACTGCGGCATTGTTTGTATACCATCAGGGGCAACAGCCCTCGATGGTTTGATTCGCACCACGCCGAGATCGCCGAGATCATCGTCCAGTTCGGACAAGGGGCCCGGATGCCGCACCCACCGTGGCTAGCCCACACCCGTTCGGACTATTGGAATAGGGTACGAACTGCTATTACACATGGTCATCAGGTAATACGGCCTGCCGGCGCCGGCCGGTGCGGACACGAGCCGCGGATCAAGCGCGATGGCGCGCGGGCACCAACGGTTGGGGCCGGCAGGACGCCCGCCGCCAAATTTGGTGAGGAAATGGACATTCACGAAGGACAGGTGGCGCGACCGGACAACGTTTCTCCCGAGCTGGTCTATGACTACGACCTCTTCGAAGCCCCGCGCGAGATTAGGTCGACCTATCAGATCGAACTGGTTCGCAAGATCCATGCGGAGGCACCGGACATCTTCTGGACGCCCCGCAACGGCGGGCACTGGGTGTTCACCCGCGCCGAGGATATCGACCAGGGCCAGCGCGAGGGCGACCTGTTCTCGATGCGCGACGTGGTCCTGCCGATCGGACAAAGCCCGCAGCAGAATATTCCACTCGAAACGGACGGGCCGGAACACTTAGCCTATCGGGCGATCCTCCAGCCGGTGTTCCTGCCGAACGAGGTGCTGAAGTTCGAGGCGGAAGTCCGTGAGCTTGCGATCAAGCTGATCGAAGGGTTCAAGCCCCGTGGCCATTGCGAGTTCGTTAGCGAGTTCGCGGCCGTGCTGCCGATCGAGATATTCATGAAGCTGGCCGCGCTGCCGGCCCAAGATCGCGAAGACCTGCTGACATGGTCGGATGCTCTGGTCCATCCGCCTTCGGAGGAACAGCGCGCCTGGGCCTATGGCCACATGGCGGCCTACATCGACAACCTGATGGTTGAGCGCGCCCGCGGTGAGGGCGCGGACGTCATTTCGCTGATCATGCGGGCCCAGGTCTTCGGTCGGGACCTGACGCGCGAGGAACGTGTGAGCATGATCTACAACGTGCTGCTCGGCGGGCTCGACACGGTGATGTCCACCATGGGCGTTGTCGCCCGGTTCCTTGCGGTGAACCCAGGACACCGCGAGCAGCTGCGCGCCGACTACAAGTTGATCCCCAAGGCAATCGATGAGCTGATGCGCTTTCACGGGGCGACGGGTACCGCCCGGGTAATAACGCGTGATGTTGAATATAAGGGCATTACATTCCGCGCGGGCGACCGGGTGCTGGTACAGTCTATGTTCCACGGCCAGGACGATCGCAGATTCCCCGATGCGGGGTCGGTCGATTTTCACCGCAAGGACGTGCGGCATGCAGCGTTCGGCCAGGGTAAGCACCGTTGCATCGGTGCGATGCTGGCCCGCCTGGAAATGCGCATCTTCATCGAGGAATGGCTGCAGAGGATCCCCGAGTTCCA
>CBFRWL010000078.1:0-9547 GCA_965727025.1 uncultured Sphingomonas sp. | reverse complement strand
TAGCTGCCGCCCAGCGGATCGACGACATTGCACATGCCGGTCTCTTCCTGGATCACGAGCTGGGTGTTGCGTGCGATGCGGGCGGAGAAGTCGGTCGGCAGGGCGATCGCCTCGTCCAGCGCGTTGGTGTGAAGCGATTGGGTGCCGCCAAGCATCGCCGCCATCGCTTCGATCGTGGTGCGCATCACATTGTTATACGGGTCCTGCTCGGTCAGCGAGACGCCCGAGGTCTGGCAATGGGTGCGCAGCATTTTGGAGCGCTCGTCCTTGGCGCCGAGCTTGGTCATGACTCGGTGCCAAAGCACGCGCGCGGCGCGCAGCTTGGCGATCTCCATGAAGAAGTTCATGCCGATCGCGAAGAAGAAGCTCAGACGGCCTGCGAACTTGTCGATATCAAGCCCTGAAGCGACACCATATTTTACATATTCCATGCCGTCGGCGATGGTGAAGGCAAGCTCCTGCACCTGCGTCGCCCCGGCTTCCTGCATATGATAACCGGAAATGGAAATACTGTTGAATTTCGGCATGTTGGCCGAGGTAAATGCGAAAATGTCCGAGATGATCCGCATGCTCGGTTCGGGCGGGTAGATATAGGTGTTGCGGACCATGAACTCCTTGAGGATGTCGTTCTGGATGGTCCCGTCGAGCTGCGCCATCGGCACGCCCTGTTCCTCGCCCGCGACGATGAAGAAGGCGAGCACCGGGATCACCGCGCCGTTCATCGTCATCGAAACCGACATCCGATCGAGCGGGATGCCGTCGAACAGGATCTTCATGTCGTCGATCGTGTCGATCGCCACGCCCGCCTTGCCGACGTCGCCGACCACGCGCGGATGATCGCTGTCATAACCGCGGTGGGTAGCGAGATCGAACGCCACCGAGAGACCCTTCTGCCCGGCGGCGAGGTTGCGACGGTAGAAGGCGTTGGATTCTTCGGCGGTCGAGAAGCCGGCATATTGCCGGATCGTCCAGGGGCGGCCCGCATACATCGAGGCGCGCACCCCGCGCGTAAAGGGTGCGAACCCCGGCAGGCCGGGCTCGATCCCCGTGATATCTTCCACCGTGTAGAGCGGTTTCACGGCAATGCCTTCGGGCGTATGCCAGCTGAGGTCCTTGCCCTTGACTTCCTTGCTGGCAGCGGCCTGCCAATCGGCGAGCGTCGGCTTGTCGGTCATCTCACTTGCCTTTGAATATAGGGGGACCCTTGTCGCCGAAAGCAGTGACGGCATCGGCGAAATCGACGGTCATACCGGCCAGGTGCTGATTTTCGGCTGTGCGCGACCACCTCCAAGGCAGCCGGAAAGTCGACCAGCGGTTCGATGCTACGCGCGTTCGACCGATCCGGCCGGTGAAGGCTGATCACCGCGACATTGTCGTTCAGATGGAACATGAGCGCTTTGTAACTCAATGCGCGCCTTCCTTTGGCGTCTCCATAATTTCGGTCAGCACGCCGTTCATATCCTTAGGGTGCACGAAAAAGATCAGCGTGCCGTGCGCGCCGATGCGAGGCTCGCCGAGCACCTTCGCTCCCTGCGCCTCGAACCACGCCTTGGCTTGATGGATGTCGGACACCTCGTAACACATATGGTGCTGCCCGCCCGCTGGGTTCTTGGCCAGGAAGCCGTGAATGGGGGAGCTTTCCCCCAGCGGCTCGATCAGCTCGATCTGGGTGCCGTGGGTGCCATTTTCGCCCGGCGTATCGACGAAGCAAACCTTCACGCCTTGCGCGGGAAGATCGAACGGTGCGTGGATCTTGGTCGCGCCCATGATGTCGCGATAATAAGCGATCGATTTTTCGATCGACGGCGTCGCAACGCCGATGTGATTGAGCCGTCCCAATTTCATTGCGCGGCCTCCCTCGGTTGGACCGCCACCGGAAAGTTCACGGAATTGGCGATATAGCAAAGTTCGTGCGCGCGGTGATGCGCCTCCGCGATCTTCGCCGGGTCAGCCTCTCCCGCGAACCCCACTTCGGGACGCAAGACCGCCTTGACCATCGCCGTCTTACCGCCCGCAATGGTTCCCATCTCGCCTTGCGCCTGGTCCCGATAGGATTTGATCACCAATCCCGCGCGTGAGGCCAGATCGAGGAAGAACAGCATATGACAGCTCGCCAGCGATGCGACGAGCGCTTCCTCGGGATCGACCCCGGCAGGATCGGAGAAAGGCGGCCGCACGACCTGAGGCGAAGACGAGGCAGGTACGACTGCGCCTCCGTCGAAGCGCCAGCGATGCGCGCGGCTGTAACGCTTCGCTGCGAAGGCTTCGAGATCCTCGGCCTCCCATTCGACCGTAGCCTCGTAGAGGTGGGCCATCAGCTGATAAGCTCCACCGCCATCGCGGTCGCCTCGCCGCCACCCAGACAGATCGACGCAAGGCCGCGCTTCTGGCCGTTGACCTGAAGGCCATTGATCAGCGCGCCGAGGATGCGGGCGCCACTCGCGCCGACCGGATGACCAAGCGCGCAGGCGCCGCCATGGATGTTGAGCACGTCATGCGGTAGGCCGAGATCGTGCATCGCGATCATCGCGACGGTGGCGAAGGCCTCGTTGACCTCGAACAGATCGACGTCCTTGGTCGTCCAGCCCGCCTTGTCGAGCGCCCGCTTCGCGGCGCCGACGGGGGCGGTCGTGAAAAGGTTGGGCGCATGCGCGAAGGCGGCGTGGCTGACGATGCGGGCGATCGGCTTCACACCCAGCTTCTCCGCGACACTGGCCCGCGTGATGACCAGCGCGGCCGCGCCGTCCGAGATCGAGGAGGCGTTGGCGGCCGTGATCGTGCCGTCCTTGGCGAAGGCGGGCTTCAACGTCGGGATCTTCTCGATATTTGCGTTGCGCGGCTGCTCGTCGCTATCGATCACTACTTCGCCCTTGCGGGTTTTGACGGTGACGGGGACGATCTCGTTGGCGAGTTCCTTCGCATGGGTCTGCGCGCGCCTCAGCGATGCGATCGCGAACTCGTCCTGCTTTTCACGGGTGAACTGATATTCCTGCGCTACGTCCTCGGCGAAATTGCCCATGAGCTTGCCTTGCTCGTAGACGTCCTCGAGCCCGTCAAAATACATGTGATCGTACAGCTTGTCGTGGCCGATGCGCGCGCCCGTGCGGTGCTTGAGATTGAGATAGGGCGCGTTGGACATGCTCTCCAGGCCGCCCGCGACGATCACATTGGCGGAGCCGGCGGCGATAGCGTCGGAGGCCATGATCGCGGCCTGCATCGCCGATCCGCACATCTTGTTGATGGTCGTCGCTTCCACCGTGTTGGGAAGTCCGCCATAGATCGCCGCCTGGCGTGCGGGGGCCTGTCCCAGTCCGGCCGGAAGGACGCAGCCCATATAGCATCGTTCGATCTGATCGGGCTTCAGCCCCGAGCGCTCGACCGCTCCTTTGACCGCGGCGGCGCCGAGTTGCGTGGCCGTTAGAGGTGAGAGTTCGCCCAGAAAGCCGCCCATCGGCGTGCGGGCATAGGAGAGGATGACGACGGGATCTGTAACCATGGTGCTGCTTTCCTTCATTGCATGTCCTGCCAGCGCGGGCTGGCCTTCACGTCTGCGACGATCGAATACCGTTGCCTTGTGCGAGAGGCTGTAAACTCAACTTCCGCAGGGCTGGCAGATCGCGCGGCTACAACGGTATATTATCGTGCTTCTTCCAAGGATTTTCGAGGTTCTTATTTCTGAGCTTGCGCAGCCCGGTGGCAATCCGCTTGCGCGTCGAATGCGGCATGATCACCTCGTCGATGAAGCCCTTGGACGCTGCGACGAACGGGTTGGCGAAGCGCTCTTCATATTCGGCGGTGCGCGCCGCGATCTTTTCGGGATCGCCGATATCCTTGCGGAAGATGATCTCGACCGCGCCTTTCGCGCCCATCACCGCGATTTCCGCGGTGGGCCAGGCATAGTTGAAGTCGCCCCGCAGATGCTTCGAACTCATCACGTCATAGGCCCCGCCATAGGCCTTGCGGGTGATCACGGTAATTTTCGGCACGGTGGCCTCGGCATAGGCGAACAGCAGCTTCGCACCATGCTTGATGATGCCGTTATGCTCCTGCGCGGTGCCGGGCAGAAAGCCGGGCACGTCGACGAAGGTCACGATCGGGATATCGAATGCGTCGCAAAAGCGAACGAAGCGGCCGGCCTTTTTCGAGGAATTGATATCAAGGCAGCCGGCCAGGACCATCGGCTGGTTGGCGACGATGCCGACGGTGCGGCCCTCGATCCTGCCGAAGCCGATGATGATGTTGGCAGCATGGTTCGGTTGCAGCTCGAAGAAGTCGCCTTCGTCGACGACCTTGTTGATCAGCTCCTTCATGTCATAGGGCTTGTTGGCGCTGTCGGGGATCAGCGTATCGAGGCTGTGGTCGAGCCGGTCATAGGGATCCTCGGTGGGGCGGACCGGCACATGCTCACGGTTGGACAGCGGCAGAAAATCGAAGAAGTCGCGGGTGGCGAGCAGCGCCTCGATGTCGTTCTCCAGCGCCAGATCGGCGACCGAAGATTTGGTCGTATGGGTGATCGCGCCGCCCAGTTCCTCCTGCGTCACGACCTCGTTGGTAACGGTCTTCACCACGTCGGGGCCAGTGACGAACATGTAGGAGCTGTCCTTCACCATGAAGATGAAGTCGGTCATCGCCGGCGAGTAGACCGCGCCCCCTGCGCAGGGGCCCATGATCACGCTGATCTGCGGCACCACGCCTGACGCCAGCACGTTGCGCTGGAACACTTCGGCATAGCCGCCGAGCGAAGCCACGCCCTCCTGAATGCGGGCGCCGCCGCTATCGTTGAGGCCGATCACCGGGGCACCCACCTTCAACGCCATGTCCATGATCTTGCAGATCTTTTGCGCATGCCGCTCGGAAAGCGCACCGCCGAACACGGTGAAATCCTGGCTGAACACGAAGACGAGGCGGCCGTTGATGGTGCCCGATCCGGTGACGACGCCATCGCCGGGGATGTGCTGCTGATCCATGCCGAAGTCGATGCAGTTATGCTCGACATACATGTCGACTTCCTCGAACGAACCTTCGTCGAGCAACACCTCGATCCGCTCACGCGCCGTCAGCTTGCCTTTGGAATGTTGCGCGTCGATGCGGTTCTGGCCGCCACCGAGCCGTGCTGCGGCGCGCTTTTCCTCAAGCTTCTGCAAAATTGCCAACATTTCTCAGGCTCCCATCAGGCGCAGAATTTTTCCCTTTCCAAGCTTCGCTGCAAAGCGCAAATGCAAAGTTGCGGAATTGCGAAGAGGGATTTTGCAAACAATGGCGATTGGACGGCCGGTTCGGCGCCGCTTCGCGGGCGCGGCGCTGCGGGCATTGCGACAAAGGTTGGGGCTGGGACAGGCGGCGATGGCGGCGCGGCTCGGGCTTTCCGTCAGCTATCTTTCGCAGCTCGAAAATGATGACCGGCCAGTCACGCCCGCGGTGGCCGAGGCGCTGGCGCGCAGTTTTCCCTATGATTGGAGCTTGCCGGAGGCCGATGAATCGGCGGCCCGGCTCGAAAGCTTCCGGGCTGCGATCGAGGAGCCGATGTTTGCCGATCTCGCTGTGCCCGAGCAACTTCATCGCATCGCCGAGCAGCAGCCTGCGCTTGCCGATCGTTTCGTGCGGCTGCACGCCGCCTATCGCCAGAGCGAGGAGCGTCGCCAGATCGCCGATGAGATGCTGATGTCGGATGCGCCGTCCGGCGGGCGCCTGCCCTGGGAGGAGGTGCGCGACTGGTTCCATGAAGCCGGCAACTATGTCGACCCGATCGATCGCGCGGCCGAGGCCATGGCCCAGGCGCTGGATGCCGAGCCGATGCCCGAGGCGCTTCTGGCCCATCTCCTGAAGGAAGAGCATGGCGTCGATATCGTTTCCGTCGACAGCGATTCCGCTGATCGGCCCATGCGCAAGTTCGATGCCGGTCGCGGCCTGCTGACCGTCGATCGGGCATTGCCTGCCGAAACGCGTCGCTTCTTTTTCGCGCAACAACTCGGCATGCTGAGCTTTACGCGGGAAATCGAGGACGTGACCCGTGTCGCCGCCATTTCCGAGCCGGCCCGGCGTCTGCTCGCGCTTGGCCTCGCCAACTATGCGGCGGGCGCGCTGCTCATGCCTTATAGCCGCTATCGTCTGGCGGCGCGCCAGGTGCGGCACGATATCGATCGTCTTTGTCGCCGGTTCGGCGTCAGCTTCGAGCAGGCCTGCCACCGCCTGTCGACATTGCAGCGTCCGGCGGCGCGCGGTGTCCCGGTTTTCTTCTGCCGGGTCGATATGGCCGGCAACATTACCAAGCGCCATTCCGCCACGCGCTTGCAGTTCGCGCGGTTCGGAGGCGCGTGCCCGCTCTGGATCGTTCACGAAGCCGTCGCCATCCCCGATCGCATCCTCGTGCAGCTTGCGGAAACGCCGGACGGAGTCCGCTACGTCTCGATGGCCAAGGGGCTGGTGAAGCCTTCGGGAAGCTACACGCGCAGCCCGCGCCGCTACGCCGTGGCACTGGGTTGCGAGGTGGAGCATGCCGACGCGTTCATCTATGCGGACGGCCTCGATATCGCCAACGCCAACGCGGCCACGCCGATCGGGATCAGTTGCAGGCTTTGCCCGCGGCAGGATTGCGACCAGCGCGCCTTTCCGCCTGCCGACCGCCCGATCCTGATCGATCCCGACGTGCGCGACGTCGTGCCTTATCGGGTGCTGTGATCGAGCAATCGTGATGCTGCGCTTGCGCACGCTTTGATCGTCCTACTCGATTTGTGAGACGAACATATCCAATTACAGCTTTGCTGCAACGCACCCTACATCGGCGGCTCCACGACCAACCAAGGAGTCCTGAATGTCGATTATCGGAAGCTCGCTCAAGCCGTTCACCGCCACCGCGTACAAGCAAGGCAAGTTCGTCGACATCAGCGATGCCGATGTGAAGGGCAAGTGGGCGGTTTTCTTCTTCTATCCGGCCGACTTCACCTTCGTCTGCCCGACCGAGCTCGAAGATCTCGCTGACATTTACCCGACGCTGCAGTCGATGGGCGTCGAGGTCTATTCGGTCTCGACCGACACCCATTTCAGCCACAAGGCGTGGCACGATACCTCACCGGCGATCGGCAAGATCAACTATTATATGGTCGGTGACAACAGCCACACGCTCACCACCAACTTCGATGTGATGCGCGAAGGCGTTGGGCTGGCCGATCGCGGCACCTTCGTCGTGGATCCGGAAGGCAAGATCCAGCTCGTCGAAATCACGCCCGAGGGCGTGGGCCGCAACGCCACCGAGCTGCTGCGCAAGGTCAAGGCGCTGCAATATTGGGCAAGCCATCCGGGCGAGGTCTGCCCGGCCAAGTGGGAAGAGGGCGAAGAGACGCTCGCTCCCTCGCTCGATCTCGTCGGCAAGATCTAAGCCGGTCATGAAGCCTGGGGCGGCCATGCCGCTGCCCCAGCGCTCCACCCAAATTTTTCGGAGAGAGCAATGTTGGACGCGAATCTCAAGCAGCAGCTCAAGGGCTATCTGGCCAACGTCACGCAGCCGGTCGAGCTGGTGATGTCGCTCGATGACAGCGCCAAGTCTGTCGAGCTCAAGCTGTTGCTTGAGGAGATCGCGTCGCTCTCCGACAAGCTCACGGCCGTGCGCAAGGATGATGACAAGCGCAAGCCGAGCTTCATGATCCGCCGTGCGGGCACCGATATCGGCGTGCGTTTCGCTGGCATCCCGATGGGGCATGAATTTACGAGCCTCGTGCTCGCGCTGCTTCAGGTCGGTGGGCATCCGTCCAAGGCGGCGCAGGACGTGATCGAGCACATCCAGAGCCTCGATGGGGATTTCTCGTTCGAAACCTATTTCTCGCTGTCCTGCCAGAACTGCCCGGACGTGGTGCAAGCGCTGAACCTGATGAGCGTGCTCAATCCGCGCATCAAGCATGTCGCGATCGACGGAGCCTTGTTCCAGGACGAGGTCGATCAGCGCAAGGTGATGGCGGTTCCAACCGTCTTCCTCAACGGCGAGCCGTTCGCATCCGGCCGCATGGAGCTGGAGCAGATCGTCGCCAGGATCGACACGGCTGCCTCCGCTCGGGCTGCCGAGAAGATCAAGGCCAAGGCGCCGTTCGACGTGCTGATTGTCGGTGGTGGCCCCGCTGGCGCCGCGTCGGCAATCTACGCGGCGCGCAAGGGCATCCGCGTCGGCATCGCCGCCGAGCGTTTCGGTGGCCAGGTGCTCGACACGCTGGGGATCGAGAACTTCATCTCGGTGCCCTACACCGAGGGGCCGAAGCTCGGTGCCCAGCTCGAGCAGCACGTCAAGGACAATGGCGTCGACATCATGAACCTCCAGAAAGCCGAGAAGCTGATCCCGGCGGCACATGCTGGCGGCCTGCACGAGGTGAAGCTGGAAAATGGCGCGTCGCTCAAGGCGCGCACGGTGATCCTCTCGACGGGCGCGCGCTGGCGGCAGATGGGCGTTCCCGGTGAAGAGGAATATCGCAACAAGGGCGTCGCCTATTGCCCCCATTGCGACGGCCCGCTGTTCAAGGGCAAGCGCGTCGCCGTGATCGGCGGCGGCAATTCCGGGGTCGAGGCGGCGATCGACCTCGCAGGCATTGTGGCGCACGTCACGCTGATCGAGTTCGACAGCCAGCTTCGCGCCGACGCGGTGCTTCAGCGCAAGCTCGCGAGCCTGCCCAATGTGAAGATCATCACATCGGCGTTGACGACCGAAGTGCATGGCGATGGCGAAAAGGTGACGGGGCTTTCCTACAAGGACCGTCGCCAAGATGCGCTGCACGAAATCGCGCTTGAGGGCATTTTCGTTCAGATCGGGCTCGTCCCCAATACGGAATGGCTCAAGGACATAATCGCGCTCAGCCCGCGCGGCGAGATCGAAATCGACCATCGCGGCGAAACATCGCAGCCCGGCATCTTCGCCGCAGGCGACGCGACCACCGTTCCGTACAAGCAGATCGTGATTGCGATGGGAGCGGGATCGACCGCGGCGTTATCGGCCTTCGATTATCTCATCCGCCTGCCCTCCGAAGAGGAAGTCGCCGCCGCGGCTTAGAGCGGCCTGCCGGTAGCCTGAACCGTTTGTTTCGAGCGAAGGTTCGAGCCAGTCGAGAAAGCCAACCTGGCCTAAATTCTCGATACGCCTTCTCGACGCGCTCGAAGCCTACTCGAACCCAACGGAAGCAATTCAGATTTCACGCTCGCCGCTCTAACAGGCTGTTGAAAAACTCTTCGTATCCCCGCGTAGGCGGGGATCCAGATGCTCCTAACATTGCGTATTTCGCGCAAACGCTGGAGTTTATGGATCCCCGCCTTCGCGGGGATACAGTATAAGGGGGTCCAAGCCGACTTTTTCAACAACCTGCTAAAAGGATCAGGCTGTTCGGGCGGCCATGTGCGGCCGCGCGGCCATCGCCAGTGCCGCGGCTGCCAGCATGCCGAACAGCCCGGCGGCCAGAAACGCCCCCGTATAGCTTCCCGTTTCGGAGCGGATTAGCCCTGCGCCGAAGGCGGCGATGGCGGCGCCGATCTGGTGGCCGACCATGATCCAGCCGAACAGGATCGGCGCTTCAGC
>CBFRWL010000077.1:0-9566 GCA_965727025.1 uncultured Sphingomonas sp. | reverse complement strand
AGCTATTCTTCGACGCCATTGCAAGAAAAAAGGCGTGACCAAAGCTTGATGACTTTCGACTATCAAGCTTTGGCACACGCATTCAGGGAATTCGAGATAAGTCGTCTTTACATTTCGTAACGAAGAGAAACCCTCCAGGTCCGGGGACGATTGTAGGATTCATGCGAACAGCCGCAGAAGGTGGTAAGATCGAACCCGATCACGTCCACCCGCTTGTCAAAAATATTGTCGAGCGCCGCAGCCGCGGTCAATTCGGGAGAGATCTTCCATTCCGCGCTTGCAGATGTAAGCACATATCCCTTCGTTACTTCGGAGGTGAAGTTGCGCAGGTTATTGAAGAAGCGGCCGGTGTAGTTGGCATTTGCCGACAGCGAAATCGCATCGTTCGCAATGGGCGGTGTCCAGTTCACCATCGCCGAGAACTGCTCACGCGGCGCGAACGCAGGCTCGGTATCGCGGATGATGGCCGGTGCGGTAGCCGTGGCGGGCGCGGTGGTGACATCCTTCACCTTGGGTCGGAAAATAGATCCGCCAAGGTTTACGGAAAGCCGTTCGGTAGGCTTGATCAGAAGGCTTCCTTCAATGCCATAGTTCGTCGCCGCGTTGTTCTGAACAAGGCCGGACGTATTCACGAACAGGAAGGCCTGGTAGTTCTTGTAGTCATAATAGAATGCAGCGAGGTTGGCGACGAGTGCGCCATCCAGCAAGGTCGCCTTCACTCCGACTTCGTAGGACGTCAGGGTTTCAGGCTTGTAGGGGATCTGAGATCCCAAAAGCGGGGCGGTGCCGTCGAAATATTTGGCATTATAGGCCCCGCCCTTTACGCCGCGATTGACGCCGACATAGACAAGGGTATCAGAATTCGGGCGATATTCGAGCTGGAGCTTACCGGCCCACAGCGTGTTGTGACGCTTGTTGACATAGGGTGTGCTGACCGGCGTGCCATCGGCGGCCAGATATACCGGCAGCGCCGCAAGCTCGGTGGTGCCGATGTAATATGGGTCGCTGGGTGGCGCGATCAGTGCCGTGCGGTAGAAGTAATTCTGGTGCTCGAAGATGATCCGTCCGCCCGCAACGAGCGTCAGCTGCGGGGCGAAATGCCAGTCGATCTGCGAGAATATCGAAGCCGACTGCGTTTTGAGCCGCTGGAAGTTGATCAGGTCCATGCCGCCCGGGGGCGTCCCGGGGAAGGCCGAACCCGGCGGAATGATAAACCCGCTCGCGTCCTTGGCGTCGATATTCAGATAATAGGCACCTGCGCTCCAATGCAAGGCTTCGCTGTCGCCCGATAGCCGCAGTTCCTGCGAAAACTGCTTTGTGTTCGCATCGCTGGCAACGGCCAGGAAGTTCACGGGAACCAGCTCAGTGGGAGTGAAGAAGGACTTCTTCAGCTGCTTCCAGTCGGTGATCAGCGCCACATCGACAGCACCGATGGATCCGTCGATATGCAAGGCCGCATTGTAAGTATGGAGCCTGTTGCGGTCATCCAATGCCAAGGTTTGAGAAATCAGGTTATTATCGCGCGGCTGCTGGATCGCACCGAAAATCGGATCCGTATCCGGGAGTCGTACCGTATCAATCAATTGGCCGTCGCTGTTAAAAACCGGCGCCGAGGGATAGGACTTATACGGACTGGTCGACATGATGCTGCGCAGGGCCGATCCCTGCACGCGGAACTTCCATCCGCCCGTCTCGTACTGAAGCTGCAGCCGGCCGCCGAGCGTATTGTCGTTCCAAGTATCTTCGCAACAGCGAGCGGGCGCCGTGGAAGGCACGGTCGACGGCGTGGTGCCGGCGGGATAGATGTTCTTGAAGATTGGATCCTGGCGATTGTAGACGACCGAGGCGCGCGCCGAGAGCCCCTCCGCCAGCGGACCGCCAATACCCGCTTCAAGGCGGGCCTGATTGAACCTGCCGTAGGTCGCATTGGCGTTGATCGAAAGGCGGTCGGTCGGCTTTTTCGGAATGAAATGGACCAGGCCGCCCGTGGCATTGCGTCCGAACAGGGTGCCTTGTGGCCCCTTCAGAATCTCGACCCGCTCAAGGTCGAAGGTACCGAAAATCTGACCGCTGAGGCTGCCAATGTAACCATCGTCGAAATAGACGGCTACCGGCCCTTCCAAAACATCGCCGAAGTCGTTCTGGGTGACGCCGCGGATGGTATATTGAGCAGTCTGGCCACCGAAGTTACCGGAGACGTGGACGCCCGGCGTAATGCGGCCGATGTCCATGCTGCTCGTAACGCCGAGCCGGGTCAGCTGCAGGGCGCTCACGGCGCTGATCGAAATGCCGACATCCTGGAGGCGTTGATCGCGGTGCTGGGCGGTCACGATGATGTCGCCGCTTTCCGTACCGCCTTCGGCGGCTTTTGACTGCTCGGCCGGCACCTTCGCAGGATTTTCCTCTGCTTGGGCTGCAGCAGGCAAGAATGCGAATACGGATGCAATTGATGCAACCGATGCAGCCGCTCTTAGCATATCCTTCAATTTACGAGACATATCACCCCCTGGTTATAATAAGTTTAGTGGCTTTTGAGAGCTCTCACTTCGGCGCTTAGTCCATCTTCGTTATACAGGCTCGCAGCGGCCCGAATATTGGATCCAGCCGGGAAGAGTAAATCTGATCGCGCCCCTCAAGATTCTATCTAGAGAGATCGTATGATCTGGCTGCAGGCTATTGGTGAGAGCAAATTCTGTCAATTGAGCAGATTTGGACATCTTTGTTGCGCTAATGGTGCAATGTGCTCGTGGCGGCTGCCTCTTGAACGGTTTGGCAGCTGAGTTGTGAGCCGGTGGTTTCGATGGATCTGCTTGACCCACTGCCGAGTGATGGGCGTTCTGTCAGTGCTTCCAACAGGGAGAATCACCGGCCAATCAAAATCGAAGTTCCACGTGATACCAGGCCAGCTTTGATCCGCAGCCGATAACAATATCGGCGACCTTTCCCGCCTTCGACGGTCTCCAGCGGCTGGTTCGAGGCAAGGCAGGGCAGCGCGGGCCTTCAGGGCATGTTTCCTGTCCAGCCCAATGCGTCTAGCATAGAGCTGCCATTCCAATTAAGTGAAGCAACTGAAACACAATTGAACCCAAGTGGGCGCGAATCGGATGGATGGTTGGGACGGGATAGAGGAATTCGTGGCCGTGGCCCGGACTGGCTCGTTCGTTGCCGGAGCCGCTGCGCTTGGCGCGTCGCGCACGCACATGAGTCGGGCCATCGCCCGGCTGGAGGATCGGCTCGGGGCACGGCTGCTACACCGCACCACCCGGGCTGTAATCTTGTCTCCTACCGGACGAACTTTCCTCGACCATTGCGCTCGGCTGGTACGCGAGAGAGACGAAGCCGTTGCACTCGTTCGCGATCAGGGCGAGCCACGGGGAGATCTGCGGATCACCTGCTGTGTTGCATTGGGCGAGCACTTCATAGCTCCGATTGCTCGACAATTTGCCAAGCAGCATCGCCAGCTGACTGTGTATCTGGATGTGACGGACCGCGTGGTTGACTTGGTCGCTGAGAGTTGCGACCTCGGGATCCGCACGGGCCAACTCCCATCCTCCAATTTGATTGCGGCAAGGATTGCTTCACGACAGTCCCGTACTTGTGCCGCCCCGGCCTATCTGGCGCGCAGAGGGAGGCCTGAAAAGGTTACCGACCTGGACGAGCACGACTGCCTGATCAGCACCACACTGCAGTGGCACTTTTCCGAAAATGGCGATGAAATACTATACCGCCCCCGCCCTGTCTGGAGTTGCAACAATGGCCACGCAGTCCTGGAAGCAGCGCTGGACGGCATGGGCATCTGCCAGTTACCCAACTTTTACCTCAATGAAGCCATTCAATCAGGCCAACTGGTGCCCATTCTCGAAGAGTTCACACCTCCGGAAGAGCCGATCTGGGCAGTCTACCCCGACAAACGTCACCTTTCTCCAAAGGTGCAGCGTTTTATCTCCGTCTTAAAAGATGAACTTCCCAAAGGCATAGCTCGTCCTAAATGACTATCTAATGTCCTCATTGACCGGTTCGCCACTGCGCCGGACAAGGTGGAGGTGTAGTGCGATTCTTCCGTCCGTGTCGCCCGCAGCGGGCGAGAAAAAGCGACGGCGGCGCTAGATGCCGGCCATGCACAGATATTTCAGTTCGAGATAGTCAGTGATCCCGTGCGATGAACCCTCTCGTCCCACTCCGGATTGCTTGATCCCTCCGAACGGCGCGACCTCGTTTGAAATAAGGCCGGTGTTGATACCGACCATTCCGCATTCAAGCGCTTCGGCGACACGCCAAACCCGGCCAAGATCACGGCTGTAGAAATAGCCGGCGAGTCCGAACTCGCTGGCATTGGCCAGCTGGATCGCTTCTTCCTCCTCATCGAACACGAAGATTGACGCGACCGGTCCGAACGTTTCCTCATGTGCCACGAGCATGTCGGTAGAACAGTTCACCAGCACAGTCGGCTCGAAAAAAGTCCCGCCCAACGCGTGCCTCCGGCCGCCCAAAACCAGCCTTGCACCGTTCGCCAGCGCATCAGCCACATGCTCTTCGACCTTGGCCACCGCCGCGCTGTCGATAAGCGGACCTTGCGTCACGCCCGCCTCGGTTCCGGGGCCGACGCGCAGGCCCGCTACCGCCCTGGCCAACTTCTCGATGAATGCGTCCGCTATGCCCCGCTGAACATAGATGCGATTGACGCAAACGCAGGTCTGCCCGCTGTTTCGATATTTTGACAGCATGGCACCCTCGACCGCAGCATCAATGTCCGCGTCATCAAACACGATGAAGGGCGCGTTGCCGCCCAGTTCCATCGACATCTTCTTAACTGTCGCCGCACCTTGCTGCATCAACAGGCGTCCTACCTCGGTGGATCCGGTGAAGCTTATCTTGCGCACGGTAGCATTGGACGTGAGCTCGCCGCCAATCTCACGCGCGCGCCCGGTCACGACATTGAGGACGCCGTCGGGAACACCACTGCGCTGGGCAAGTGCTGCCAGCGCCAAGGCAGTCAGCGGCGTCTGCATCGCCGGCTTCAACACCATTGTACACCCGGCGGCCAGCGCCGGTCCTGCCTTGCGCGTGATCATCGCTGCCGGAAAATTCCATGGCGTGATCGCGGCCGTGACACCAACCGGCTGCTGGATCACCACGATCCGCGCGTCGGCGCGTGGACTGGGGATTACTTCACCATAGGTGCGCTTGGCCTCTTCCGCGAACCATTCAATAAAACTGGCGGCGTAGATTATTTCGCCGCGGGCTTCGGCAATAGGCTTGCCCTGCTCGCTACTCAGGATCAGCGCCAGATCGTCGGTGGCATCCAGGATCGCCTCGAACCAGCGGCGCAGGACCGCCGAACGCTGCGCTGCAGTCCGGGCCTGCCAGCCTGTAAGCGCTGCCTCAGCGGCCTGGATTGCTTGTCGGGTCTCATCCGCACCGAAGTTCGGCACGGTGGCAATTATCACATTATTAGCCGGATTGAGGACGTCGACTTCGGGTGAACCAATCCAGGCGCCACCAATGAAACACTGATCTTTCAGGAGGGATCGATCCCTTAAAGACAAACTCATGGACAATCTCCTCACAGCATCAAGCGCAAGGGCTGCTCGATGAGAGCCTTGAACTCGGCCAAATATCGCGCGCCGACAGCACCGTCGACGGCCCGGTGATCAACGGACAATGTACAGGTCATGACGGTGGCCGGCACGCAGGTATCTCCCCTGACCACCGGTCGGCGCTCGGCGGCTCCCACTGCCAGAATGCAGCTTTGCGGCGGATTGATGATCGCGGAAAAGGCCCGCACGCCGAACATGCCCAGATTGGAAATCGTAAAGCTTCCGCCCTGATATTCCGCTGGCTGCAGGAGACCGTCGCGGGCGCGCGCCGCCAATGCCTTAACCTCTGCCGAGATGCTGGCGAGCCCTGCGCGATCGGCCTGCCTGACGATGGGCGTTATCAAGCCCCCATCGGTCGCCACCGCAACAGAGACGTCGACATTGTGGAACTGGAGGATCGCATCGTCGGTCCAGGCCGTATTTGCTTCCGGGACCTGGCGAAGTGCCAGTGCGGCAGCCTTGATCACGAAGTCATTGACCGAAAGTTTGTATTTCCCGTTGCTTTGCGAATTGAGTGTTTCCCGCAGATCGAGAAGTGCATCGATCTCGCACTCTGCCTCCAGGTAGAAATGCGGGATTGTCGATTTCGCTTCGGTCAGGCGGCGGGCGATCACCTTTCTGACGTTGCTGAGTGGGATTTCGTCATGAGGTTGATCAGGTCGGACTTGGCGTGTCCGTGCCGGATCCGGTAACGGCGCCGGGTCAACGGCTGAAGATAAGCGGGACAGCTCCGGGCGCACCACTGCGGCGGCCTCGACGTCCACCCGCACAATGCGGCCTCGCGGCCCGCTGCCTTTCAGGCTTTCGATCTCCAGGCCCTTTTCCTGGGCAAGCCGGCGCGCGAGCGGGGATGCCGGCATACGGCGAGGCGCCACGACATCGATGGGCGGCGCTGCGGCGGCAGGCGCTGGCATCTGGACAGAGGCCTGCCGCTCCTCGACCAGCTCCTCCGCACCAATGCCAAGATCGTCCATCTGTTCGCCGTCCGCCAGCAACACGGCGATCGGTGCATTGACGGCAACTGTCGTTCCTTCGGCGGCAACTAGCCTGCCAATTGTGCCGGCGCGCTCCGCCTCCAGTTCCATCGTTGCCTTGTCGGTTTCGATCTCCGCGATCACTTCGCCGGCGGCAACATTGTCCCCCACGGATTTCAGCCAGCGTGCGATTGTGGCTTCTTCCATGCCAGCGGAGAGGGCTGGCATCGTTATTGAATGTGGCATTGCTGTTCCTTGCGCTTTCAAGCCAACGGCCGGCCCTGGTTGGCCATTGCCAGGCGCAGGCCAGCCTCGATCTCCCCCGCTCCGGCACAGGCCGCAGCTTCCAAGACCTTGGAAATGCTGGGCGATGCCTCGCCACCGTGCACACGCTGGACTGGCTGGTCGAGCATATCGAAACAGCGGTTCTGGATTTCAGCAGCGAGCCAGCCGCCATACGATGTCCCGATAGCCCCTTGCTCCACGATCAGGACATTGCCTGTCTTGTCGATTGACTGTTCGATCAGGTCCCAATCGATCCCAGCGCGGTCCAGACTCCGCAGGTCGATCACATCGGCATCGACGCCCAGTTTCTCAACCGCGTCCAGCACCGGGCGGACCATCGCCAGATAGGTAAGGACCGTCAGATGTTGACCGGCCCGCACCCGCTTCGCCTTGCCCAGCGGTATGAAGTAATCAAGGTCGCCTACCGGTGCGGGACCCTTGCTGTTGTAAAGGTCGACATGCTCGAGAACAAGCACCGGATCCTTGCACCGCAGCGCGCTGTTCATCAGGCCTACATAATCATAAGGCGTCGACGCGGCGACGATCCGCCAGCCGGGCGCGGTGGCAAAGATGCCGGCCGGATCCATTGAATGCTGCGATCCATAGCCGGTGCCCATCGCGACCTTGGTACGAAGTACGAGGGGCACTTCGCCATCCCCGCCAAACATGTGGCGCGCCTTGCCGATCTGGTTGAACACCTGGTCCGCGGCCACCCACATGAAATCGGGATACATGAACTCGACCACCGGCACGAAGCGGCCGTCCATGGCGATGCCGCCCGCCAGCCCGACAAAAGCGTTCTCGGCGATCGGCGTGCCCAGAACCCGATCGGGGAAACTCGTCGACAATCCACGGGTGGCGCCGTTCGTGCCGCCCTTCAGGCGATGAACGTCCTCACCCATCACGATGATGCCTTCATCCTCCCGCATGCGCCTTTCCATCACATCGGCAACCACATCAACGAAGCGGCTTTCCGTAATCTCGCCGGTAAACTCCTCCTGCTCCACAAAGCGGACATCCTGAAGTTCCGACAGGTCGCCACGCACCCCAAAGTCACGAAAATCGGGAGAGGGCCACAGCGACGGGACAATGCGCCGCTTCCCCTCGTGCTGCTCGATCAGCCCGGCAGCGGTCTCGTCCATCAACGCCGCTGCGCGCGCCCGCAGCGAAGCAACCTGATCTTCCCCGATCAGCTGGCGAGCCGCCATCTCTGTGGCGACCCGGTCGATGGGATCGCGCGCGCGCCAGGCCTGTTCCTCATCCTTGGTCCGGTACCCGAAGGCACTTCCGGGCAGCGGCCCATTCTGATGAAAGTAGCGATAAACGTCGACCTCGATGATGGTCGGACCTTCGCCCGCACGCATCGCTTTCACCGCCGCTTGCGCCGCGAGATATACAGCAAGCGGATCCATGCCATCGACTTTCCAGGCAGGGATGCCAAATGCCAGCCCGCGCGAGGACAGCCTAGGCTCGGCCGTTGCCTCCTCAACCGTGGTCGATACGGCGTAGCGGTTATTCTCGATGAAGAAACACAGCGGCACCTTCCATGCCGCCGCCAAGTTCATCGTTTCCAGCACGGACCCGATGTTGACCGCGCCATCGCCGAAATAGGTGAAGGCGACGTCGCCAGTGCCGGCGCGCTTATGTGCCCAGGCCGCGCCCGCCGCCGCCGGAACGCCGCCACCGACGATCGCATTGGTGCCGAGGTTGCCCGATTCCGCCCAGCGCAAGTGCATCGAGCCCCCTCGGCCCTTGCAATAGCCGCGCGCCAACCCGAGGATTTCGGACATCGTGCGGTCGGCGATAGTCCTGACATCGTCGCCGAATGGAGCCGAGGATTCCAATCCTTGCGGCGCGACATAATGCAGCGCCTTCGCCAGAAACTGGTGGTGCGCGCGATGCGAGCCGTTGATCTGATCGGAGCCGCGCATGGCGAGCACCGATCCCACCGCGCCCCCTTCCTGCCCCACCGCCGAATGGGCGGGGCCGTGGACAAGGCCCTGCCCTGCCAGTTCCAGTACTTTCTCCTCGAAAGCGCGGATCAGCACCATCGAGGTCAACATCGAGTCGAGTAGCCTGGGATCCGCAGCGGCCCATGCTGCGGAATCGGTCGCCAGCGACACCCATGGGGCGCTCGGCTGCAGGGGCTCAATGATGGCTGCGTTCACGGCGTATCCTGTCCTTTGTCTCATGACGCCGACCAACCACGCCTACGAGGGAATGTCAAGTATTGGATCCCATTTTGGCTTTTGTGCTTGACGAATTTGGTTATTCACCACATTTTGGTGATAATAGGATCCAATAGAGGGTTTGATGGAACATCGCGGCGGACTCCCGGGGTTAAGGGGCGTGGAGCATATCGGGTTCACGGTGCCGGATCTTGAAGAGGCCACCCGCTTCTTCGTCGATGTGATCGGATGCGAATATTTCTATTCGCTTGGACCGATCGAGGACGCTGCGGGAGATTGGATGGTTCGTCACCTCAATGTTCCAGCCCGCTCCCGCGTGCGCGAGCTGCGCTTCTTCCGATGCGGCTTTGGCCCCAATTTTGAGATTTTCGAATATGACGGAGATGACCGGAAAACGGTGCCGCCCCGCAATTGCGATGTCGGTGGCCATCATCTCGCCTTCTACGTCGACGACTTCGATCTCGCACTGGCGCATCTGAAGCGGCACGGGCTGCGCATTCTGGGCGAGCCGACCGTCCGCG
>CBFRWL010000076.1:0-9601 GCA_965727025.1 uncultured Sphingomonas sp. | reverse complement strand
CCGCAGCCGGCGTGACTTCCACTGCCGCTGGAACTTCGATTGGCGTGAGCGCGGGAGCCACCTCTTCGCCATCGTCGATCATCAGCAGCGGCGCCTTGTTGTCTCCGCCAATCTGTCCGTTGATGCCGTCCATCTTCGCTTCATCCTCTGTCAGTTCAAAAATTAGGCCCCTGGCGCGGGGGGGTGTTTGCGCCAGGGGCCTCTGTTGCCCGGTAAAGGGGACCAATCCTTACCGGAGCAGGCTGAGCACGCCCTGCTGGCTCTGGTTCGCCTGAGCGAGCATTGCCGTTGCAGCCTGGCTCAGGATCTGAGCCTTGGCGAGCTTTGTCGTTTCCACCGAGAAGTCGGCATCTTCGATGCGCGACTGGGCTTCGGAGATATTCGTGGAAGACGAGGTCAGCACGTTGACGCGAGTTTCGAGACGGTTCTGGACCGCACCGAGAGCGCCACGCTGAGCCGAAACCTTGTCCAGCGCCTTATCGATCTGAGCCAGAGCGCCACGAGCGCCCGCCACGGTCGTGATCGACATCGCGCCGCCCAGCAGATCGGAAGATCCGCCTTGCAGAGCCAGGCCGGCCTTCGTCAGCGAGGCCGAGCTGCCCTCGACGCGGATGTCCGCACCCGTGGTCGAAGCGAGCGTGACGCGGCCGCCGATGCGCAGGCCAGCAGCGAGCGAACCCGTGCCAGCTTCGCCGTCGAGCGAGGTCGCCGAGGTGAACATGCTGCCACCAGCGTCGGTGACGTTGATGTCCGAGCCGTCCGAAGCGGTCAGGATCAGGTTGCCCTGGTCGTCAGCGGTGGCGACAACGCTGCCGGGAGCGGCGGTGTTGATCGAGGTCACGACGTCGGAGAGCTTGGTTGCACCCGAAAGGTCGATCGTGACGCCGTTGATGACCGTGTCGGTCGAAGCCGGAGCGGTCGCGAAGTCGACGGCAACCTTGACGACCGTCTTCGCCGAGGCGAGGATACCGGTCTGCGCGGTCAGCTTGTTGATGGCAGCCGCCTTGGACGCCGCCGAAGCCGCGTCGGACTTGCCGACCAGAACGCCGTTGATCTTCAGGTCGTCGGTCGTTGACAGAGCAGTCGCTGACACCGCCGAACCGGAGAAGATCTTGCCGTCGCTGGTCTCGTTGAGGCCGAAAGCCTTGACGTCAGCGAGCGTACCGGCACCGCCGGCGTAACCGTTGGCGGCATCGTTCGCCTGGACCTTGATGTCCGAGCCATCAACGCTGTTGAGGGCGACGAAACCGGCATAGGTGCCCGCGGTGAAGCCCGCCGAAGACGGCGACGTACCTGCGACCACGATGTTGGCACCGGTGTCGTTCGACAGTGTGATCGTGCCATTGTCGTTAAGCGTGGCGACCACGCCCGAGGCATCGCGGTTGATGTTCGCGACGAGATCGTTGACCGAACCGGCCGCACCGATGCTGTTACCGTTGATGGTCAGCGCACCGGCGATGAACGTCGAAGCGTTGGGCTGCGCGCTGGTCAGCGTGTTGTAGGCGGTGGCCTTCACGTTGGTCTGCGCGGTGTTGGTGTTGATCGCCGTGGCGAGAGCCGTGGCGGTGTCAGCGGTGGCTGCCGATGCGAAAGCCGCCTTGCCGTTGATGAGAACGTCGCCCACGGCGAGACCCGAAACGGCGCCGACGCGGCCGGTGGTGAGCTGGCCCTGGACCGAATAGCCCTGAAGGCCGAGCGACTTGGCGTCGGCGGCGTTGATGCCGAAGCTCAGATTGTCGGACGCGCGGGTGCCGATCTGGAGGCTGACATTCTTGGAAGAACCGTCGAGCAGTTGAACGCCGTTGAAGGTCGTGCTCTTGGACACGCCATCAACTTCCTGAACGAGCTGAGAAAGCTCGGCCTGGAGAGCGGCGCGGTCGGAAGCGCTGTTGGTGCCGTTGGCGGACTGGACCGCCAGTTCGCGCATGCGCTGCAGCATGTTGCTGACCTCGCCGAGCGCGCCTTCCGCGGTCTGGGCGAGAGAGATGCCGTCATTGGCGTTACGGATGGCAACGTTCATGCCGCTCACTTCCGCGCCCATGCGGGTCGCGATCGCAAGACCGGCGGCGTCGTCCTTGGCGCTGTTGATGCGCTTGCCGGTCGACAACCTCTCCATCGCCGTCGACAGCTCCATGCTGGCCGACCGCGAACCGTTCTGGGCGCGCAACGCGCCGACGTTCGTATTGATGACAGTCACTGTGGGTTCCTTTCCCGCTCTAAATCGGGGCGACCTTTCGAAACCGTGATCGCCACAAGCGGGTTAACGGCGTGGGCCTTCCGAGCTTTAGGAGCTTTTTTGCGGAGCTGACAAAAAGACCCGAGATACAGCCCGCCGGGTACGATTTACGATCCCGGCCCTCGCATATGCGACGCGCGCGCGATCACGCGGCGCGCGGTCGTTAAGCATTTATCATCTTTTGCAACATAGCTTCTTCCTTGCCCGGGGAATTCCTCCGCGGGTGGGAAGGGACCACGGCAGCGATGCCGCTTCCCCGGGGGTAGCGATGAATGACGTTGGTTTGACCGAGTCGGCCGCCATGGCCTTACCGACGCTCAGTCGGTGGTTGACGGCAAGTGGCATAGCGTGCGTCGCTGCCGATCCACGGGATCCCGTGGGGCGCCATGCGGCGCGCATTCTGCATATCTCCGAACGGGTTTACGCCAACCACCGCGACATCGTCGCCGATTTTGCGGATGGAGCGCCCCGGCTCCTGCGCCCTGGCCGTGGCCAGCCTGCTGAAATCATATTCGGTGCCGACGACATGGCCTTCGGCCATGCGCTGATTGCCGAGCTTGTGCGCCCAGCCGGGCATCCGGCCTGCGGCGAGCGGGAGAGCGCAGCGTTGCTCGATCTGGCCGCTCGCGTAGCTCAGCATGACGCCACGGTGCTGATTCTCGGGGAAACCGGAACCGGCAAGGAAGGAATTGCCCGCTACATCCATGCGATGAGCCCGCGCGCGGGTAAGGAGTTCGTCGCGGTCAATTGCGCCGCGCTACCCGAATCCATGCTGGAAGCGATCCTGTTCGGGCATCAGAAGGGCAGCTTCACCGGCGCGGCCGGCGCAAGCGAAGGGCTTTTCCGCGCGGCCGACGGCGGAACCCTGCTACTGGACGAAGTTGCAGAAATACCGCTCGCCCTACAGGCCAAGCTGCTGCGCGCGTTGCAAGAGCGCGAGGTGCTTCCGATCGGCGCGACCCGCCCGGTATCGGTCGACGTGCATGTCATCGCCGCAGCCAACCGCGATCTTGCCACTGAGGTGGCGGAAGGCCGCTTCCGTGCCGACCTCTACTGGCGGCTTAACGTGCTCCCGCTCACCCTGGCGCCGCTGGGCAACCGTCGCCTCGACATCCGCGCGATCGCGGCTGCCATGCTGCTGCGCCACAGCCCGCTCGGAAAGGCCGTTCCCTGGCCGACCCCGAACGCGCTCGACCGGCTGATGACGCATGATTGGCCGGGCAACGCCCGCGAACTGGAGAATGTGATCCAGCGCGCGTTGCTGTTGCACCGGGGCGAGCGCATCGAAGCGGACGATCTTGCGATCGACCGCCGCTTTTTCTCCGACGCCCCCGCGCTCAGCTCGGTTCGCCTCGCCGAGGCGTCCCGCCAGTCCGAAGCGGATGCGATCCGCGCCGCGCTCGAAGCGACCGGCGGCCATCGCCTGCGCGCGGCTCAGCGGCTCGGGATCAGCGAGCGGACGCTCCGCTACCGGCTGGCCGACATGCGCCAAGCGGCTGCGGCGTAGGGAGATCGGGCGATGAACACGATCAATCCTACCAGCCTCCTCGCGATGCGGGCTCAGATCCTGCAGCAGAACGCGGCCTTGCAGAAAGCGGCGGCGACGCCGACCCCCGGTGCCGATGCAATCGGCGGCGCGGGTGCAACCCAGGGCGCCGATTTCGGTACGGCCCTCAAAGGCGCGCTCAGCAAGGTCAACGACCAGCAAGCCACCGCCAACGCGATCTCGGAATCCTACGAACGTGGCGACACCACCGATATCGCGGCGGTAATGCTGGCGCGCCAGCAAGCCTCGATCAGCTTCCAGGCAACCCTTCAGGTCAGAAACAAGCTCCTTGCCGCCTACAAGGACATCATGAGCATGCCGGTGTAAACGATGAGCGAAGCGACTGTTCTCCCTGCTGAAACTTCACGCGCGCTGCCGGTCACGGTAGCGCGTCCGCCTGCGAGCTTTGCGCCGTTTCTGGAGCAGATCGCCCGCTTCACCAGCCAGCCGGCGGTGCTCAAGAGCGTGCCGTGGCTGATCATGCTCGGCCTGGTCGGCGTGGCCTGGCTGCTTTGGGGCGCGTTTGGCGATCCCGCGAACAAGCCGCTTTATCCCGGCATGCAGGACGGCGACAAGGCCGCCGTCGCGCAGGCACTGGACAGCGGCAACATCAAATATTCGATCGATCGCACGACCGGCGAAATCGCTGTTACCGACGCCGATTTTTATCGCGCGCGGATGCTGCTGGCGCAGCAAGGGCTCCCCAAGAGCGCGCCCGACGGCAATGCGGTGATGAGTTCGATCCCGATGGGCGCCAGCCGCGCCGTGGAAGGCGAACGCCTGCGCGCCGCGCAGGAAAGCGACTTGTCCCGCACGATCGAGCAAATCGACTCGGTCGCGCAGGCGCGCGTCCATCTCGCGGTCGAGCAGCCAAGCGTATTCCTGCGCGAATCGAGCAAGCCTTCGGCTTCAGTGATGCTGCGCCTTTACGCGGGCCGCCGTCTTTCGGACGCGCAGGTGCAGGCAATCGTCCATCTCGTCGCGTCGTCGGTGGCCGGCCTGTCGCCGGATGACGTGTCGGTTGTCGACCAGAGCGGACGGCTGCTCTCGAACAGCGGCGGCGATGCCGCGAGCCGGGCAACCAACGCGCAGGTGGCGCTTCAGAACAAGGTCGAGCAGCAATTGAACGACTCGATCAACTCGCTGCTGACACCGCTGGTGGGCGCGGACAATTTCACCGCGCAGGTTCATGCCGATCTCAATTTTGCGGAGGTCCAGTCCACCCGCGAAAGCTTTCCCAAGGATACCGCGGTCGTCCAGCGCGAGGAAGGCGCCTGGACCGCTGACGGCGCCGGGACCGGCGGTACCGCGGGCGGCGTTCCAGGCACCTTGTCCAACCAACCGCCGCCAGCGGCGCAGGTCGCCGCCGCGCCCAACGGCGCGGTTACGCCCACCGTCCCAGGCGCTCCGCAAGGCCAGACCGCACAGGGTGCGGCTGCCGGAAAGACTTCCGAAAATTATAATCGCGAATATCAGCTCGATCATCAGGTTTCGGTGACGAGGGAGCCGGTCGGTTCGATCAAGCGGCTCACCGTTGCGGTTGCGATCAAGCAGGGCGGTGCCAAGCTGAAGCCCGCCGATCAAGCGCAGATCGAAAATCTGATCAAGGGCGCGGTGGGCTTCGATCAGACCCGTGGCGACGTGGTGGCGGTTAGTGTCCAGAAGTTCGCCCCCGTGCCGGAGGCTGAAAGCCCGCCTTTTTACGAAGCGCCCTGGCTCACGACGGTCGGCAAGAATATCGGCATGCTCGTGCTCGCAGCGCTGCTGATCTTTGGGATCGGCAAGCCGTTGCTGGCCAAGCGTCCAACGCCTTCGGCTGCAACGGCCGCCCGGCGCAGTGAGATCGGCAACGAGATTGCGCAGGCGCTTTCCCAGCAGGCGCGGGCGGCGCCCGGCGGCCATGTCACGCTCGACATGATCGAGGCGACGCCTGGCTATGCGAATCGCGCCGAGCTGATCCGCAACTTCGTTCGTCAGGATCCGGCCCGGGCCGCGCTCGTGGTGCGCGACCTGATCCGCAGCGATATGCCCGGCGGAGACGAAAAGAATGGCTGAGGGCGCCGAAGCATTTGCGTCAATACCACGCACGCCCAAGGGCAGCGAGGCAGCGGCGATATTGTTGATGCTGCTCGGCGAGGAAGAAGCCGCGCAGGTGCTGACCCGGCTTGATCCTGACGAGGTCCAGCATCTCGGCGGCGCGATGTTCAACGTGGCCGACGTTTCCGAAAACCAGGTCGACAGCGTGTTCAGCCTGTTCGTCGATCAGGCCCGCGCGCGCACCACGGTCGGCTTCGGCGCGGACGTACAGATCCGCGGCATGATGGAACGCGCCTTGGGTTCGGAGCGGGCCGAGACGGTGCTCGCGCGCATCACGCCGGTGACGCGGTCCAACGCGCTTGACGCGCTCAAATGGATGGAGCCGCGCACCATTGCAGGCATGATCGAGCCCGAACATCCACAGATTGCGGCAATCGTGCTTGCGCATCTCGATCCACCTGTCGCTGCCGATGTGCTTCAGCTTCTCGACGAATCGATCCAGGCCGATCTTGTCTACCGTGTCGCGACCCTCGGGCCGGTCACGTCCGAAGCGCTCGAGGATCTTGAGGCGCTGCTGCTCAAGCAGGCTGGCCGCGTCAACACGAGCACCTCGACCAAGCGCGGCGGTGCTTCCGAAGCGGCCAAGATCGTCAACAATGCCCGGACCAGTGCGGAGCAGCGGATCATCCGGGCGCTTGCCAAGCTCGATAAGGGGCTTGCGCGCACGATCGAGGACGAAATGTTCGTGTTCGACAATCTCATGTCGCTCGACGACAAGGGCCTCGGCACGCTCATGCGTTCGGTCGAAAACGATGTGCTGGTGGTCGCACTCAAGGGTGCGGAGCCGCGCCTGCGCGACAAGATCCTCGGCTGCATGTCGAGCCGCGCCGCGCAGTCGATCGTCGACGAAATGGCGGATCGTGGTCCGATCCGCCTCGCCGAAGTGCAGGACGCGCAGAAGGAAATTCTCGCAATCGCCCGCCGGCTTGCCAGCGAAGGCACGATAAATCTCGGCGGCAAGGACGACGATTATGTCTGAGCTATGGATCGGTGACGCGGCCGCGACCGCGACTCGCGTGCCACCATGGGTGCGGCAAGGCGACGTGCAGCAGTTCCGGCCATGGGCAATGGAAAGCGGCACGATGGTCAGCGCCGCCTCGCATCCCGATCATGACCCGATCCGCATCCATGATGCCGCCGATCTTCAGGCAGCCGCCTTTGCGCAAGGCTTCGAGGAGGGGCGGCGCGCGGTCGAGGAAATGGTAGCGGAGGAGCGGACGGCAATCGCGCAACTGGCGGCGTCGCTCGAAGTGCTGAAGCCGCAGCCCTCGCAAGCGCTGGCAATGCTCCTGTCCGAAACGGTCGAGCGGCTGGTGCGCCAGATCATGGGGACCGTCGAAATCGACCGCGACACTTTGCTCGATCGCGCCCAGAAAGCGGCCGAGCTGATCGGGGAGGAAGCCGGGCCGATGCGCATGCGGCTGCATCCTGACGATCTGGAGCTGCTGTCCAACGCGTCCATCGACACCCCTCTGCTGGCCGACAACAGCCTGCTTCGCGGCACGATTCGCCTCGAAACGGATGAAGGCTGGATCGAGGACGGCCCCGAAGCGCGGCTCGAACGGCTGCGCGCGGCGCTCGACCAGATGGGCCTCGAAGCACGACAGGAAGATGCCGCATGAGCGTGCTTACCGCCCAGGCTGAGAACATGCTGGGCCGGCTCGATCTGGGGGCGGTGGGGCCGCGCCATGTCGGCAAGCTTGCCGCGTTCGATGGATTGATGCTCGAAGCAACCGGCCTGAAGCTGCCGGTCGGTTCCTGCGCGCGCGTAATCGATTCGGAAGGCCATGCCGCGCGTGCCGAAGTGGTGGGTTTCCGGGGAAACCGCACGCTGCTCATGGCGCTTGACCAGCATAGCAGCCATAGCTGCGGCGCGCGCGTTGAGCCGGACAGCGGCGGCGGCATCGCCAGCGTGGGCGATGCGCTGCTCGGGCGCGTGATCGATGCTTCGGGCAAGCCGCTCGACGGCCGCGGCCCGATCGCCGCGCACCAGCATTGGCCACTCGCCGGGCGCCAGAGCAATCCGCTCGATCGTGCGCGCGTCACCCAACCGTTCGATATGGGCGTCCGCGCGGTCAACGCACTATTCACGGCCGGCGTGGGCCAGCGCATCGCAATCGTCGCGGGATCGGGCGTCGGCAAATCCGTGCTGATGGGCCAGATGATCGCCGGCGCCGAATGCGACGTGATCGTGGTGGGCCTGATCGGCGAGCGCAGCCGCGAAGTGACGGACTTTCTTGCAACCAAACTGAGCGGGCCAGTGCGCAACAAGAGCGTGGTCGTTGCGGTGCCCGCAGACCATCCGCCGGTGCTCCGGCTTCGTGCCGCGATGCGCGCCACGGCGATCGCCGAATATTTTCGTGCGCAGGGCAAGCGCGTGCTGCTGCTAATCGATAGCCTCACCCGAGTTGCCCATGCCCAGCGTGAGATCGGCCTTTCGTTGGGCGAACCGCCGACCATGAAGGGCTATCCGCCTTCTGCGCTCGGCCTGATCCCGCGCCTGGTCGAACGCGCTGGTGCCGACAGTCGCACCGGCGGCTCGGTCACCGCACTCTACACTGTGCTTGCCGATGGCGATGACACGTCCGATCCCATCGTCGACGCCGCGCGCGCGATCGTCGACGGCCATCTGGTGCTCTCGCGCAGCCTCGCAGAGCAGGGCGTGTTCCCGGCGATCGATATCGGCAAATCGCTGAGCCGCGTGATGTCGGACATCGTGCGGCCCGAGCACGCCGCCGCCGCGACCAACCTCAAGCGGCTCTGGTCGGTCTATGAGGAAAATCGCGACCTGATTCTGATGGGTGCCTATCGCGAAGGCAGCGATTCGCTACTCGATCAGGCGATCCGCCGCCATCCGGAAATACTCGACTTCCTGAAGCAGGGCCAGAAGGAGCGCATTGATTATCATGCTTCCGTCGCCTGCCTCATCGGATTGTTCGGATGATCAAGCAGAAGGCAACCAAGCGAGCGCGCGTGGCCCGCGTTCGCCGGATCCAGCATACACAGGCGGCAGCCACGGCGGCGCATGCCGAAAATCAGGCGGCGACGCTTGAAACCAGCGCGCGCCGGCTTGCCCAGCTTCGTTTCAGCCTTCGGCTCAGCGAAGGGCTCAGCAACGGCGCCGCGATCGCCAATCTCGGCGAGCTGGCGATGCGGCTCGATGACGCGCGCCACGGCCTGACCGACGCCATCGCGAGTGCACGCGCCAATGCCGATCACAAGGCCGAATTGCAGCTCGACGCACGCCGCCGCCAGGAAAGCGCCAACAAACTTGAGGAGCGCGCCGCAGCCGCACTCGCCGAATTCCTGGAGAACAACGCGCTATCAACTCCGCGTCGCAAGAAGCGGCCGATCCTAGGAGAAGTGAGATGAACGTCTCCCCTTCCGCCCCCGCCACCATCCACGCCCATGGCGCCCATGCTTCGGGGGGCAAGACCGGCGATCCGCTGGCCGATTTCATGGCGCTGCTCGGGCAGCTCGGTATCGCGACCGATGATGGCGCACCAACGACCGACGCCCCCACCCTTTCCGGCGCCACGCAGGACGTTACCGCCAAGATGCTGGCCAAGCTCGGCAAGAAAGTGGCTGACGACAAGAAACCGTTGGTGGCCGGCGATATCCCAGTCGAAGCCGTTGCCGACGATCAAACTGACGATTCGAAGAAAAGCGATGATGATCCGCTGGCCAAGCTCGACGCGCTGCTGGCGAATCTTGATCAGGGC
>CBFRWL010000075.1:0-9616 GCA_965727025.1 uncultured Sphingomonas sp. | reverse complement strand
ACGCTCGGTGGCATGTCCCCGGAAGAACGCCAGACCAAAGGCCCGGCGATTCACGCCTTGCGTGAGGCCGTCACGGCCGCGCTTGCCGAACGCAAGGCCGCGCTGGAAGCCTCGGCGCTCGATGCGCGGCTTGCAACCGAGCGGCTGGACATGACGCTGCCGGTTTCAGCCGGGCGGCAGGGATCGATCCATCCTGTCAGCCAGGTGATGGACGAGCTTGCGGAAATCTTCGCCGATCTCGGCTTCGCGGTCGCGACCGGCCCCGAGATCGAGGACGACTGGCACAATTTCACCGCGCTCAACATTCCCGAGACTCATCCCGCCCGCGCGATGCACGACACTTTCTATTTCCCTGACGACAAGGCCGCCGACGGCAAGAAGATGCTGCTGCGCACGCACACCTCCCCGGTCCAGATCCGGACGATGATGAACGAGCCGCCGCCCATCCGCATCATTGCACCGGGCCGGGTCTATCGATCGGATTCGGATGCGACCCACACGCCGATGTTCCACCAGATCGAAGGGCTGGTGATCGATCGCGACATCCATATGGGCCACCTCAAATGGACGCTGGAAACCTTCCTCAAGGCTTTCTTCGAACGCGATGACATCGTGCTGCGCCTGCGCCCCAGCTATTTTCCGTTCACCGAACCCTCGGCTGAGGTGGACGTCGGCTATACCCGCGAAAAGGGCCGCCGCGTGATCGGCGGCTCCGAAGGCTGGATGGAGGTGCTGGGCTGCGGCATGGTGCATCCGCGCGTGATCGCCAATTGCGGGCTTGATCCGAACGAATGGCAGGGCTTCGCCTTCGGTACCGGCGTCGACCGGTTGGCGATGCTGAAATATGGCATGGATGATCTGCGCGCCTTCTTCGATGGCGATCTACGCTGGCTCAAACATTATGGGTTCCGCGCGCTCGACGTGCCGACGCTCTCGGCGGGGATCGGCGCATGAAATTCTCATTCTCCTGGCTGAAGGATCACCTCGACACCGAAGCGAGCGCCGGCGAAATCGCCGAGGCGATGACGCGCATCGGTCTCGAAGTGGAAAGCGTCGACAATCCCGCCGACAAGCTGCGCCCGTTTACTGTCGCCAAGGTTTTGACCGCCGAACGGCATCCGCAGGCCGACAAGCTCCAGATCCTCTCCGTCGACGACGGCAGCGGCAAGCCGCTCCAGATCGTCTGCGGTGCGCCGAATGCCCGCCCAGGCTTGGTCGGCGTGCTCGGCCATCCTGGCGACTATGTTCCGGGGCTGGACGTGACGCTCAAGCTTGCGGCGATCCGCGGCGTGGAATCGCAGGGAATGATGTGCTCGATGCGCGAGCTCGAGCTGGGTGACAGCCACGAAGGCATCATCGAGTTGCCCGTGGATGCGCCGGTCGGCGGGTCCTATGTCGACTATGCACAGCTCGACGATCCGGTGTTCGATGTCGCGATCACGCCCAACCGACAGGATTGCATGGGCGTGCGCGGCATCGCCCGCGATCTCGCGGCGGCGGGCTTGGGCAAGCTCAAGCCGCTCAGCGTTCCGAAGATCAAAGCCAAAGATCCGTGCCCGATCGAGATCCGGACGGACGATCCCGAAGGCTGCCCAGCCTTCTTCGGCCGTGTCGTCCGCGGCGTCACCAACGGTTCTGCGCCCGCATGGATGGCCGCCCGGCTCAAGTCCGCGGGCCAGCGGCCGATCTCCGCGCTGGTCGACATCACCAATTATGTGATGCTCGATCATGGCCGCCCGCTGCACGTCTATGATCTTGCCAAGCTCTCGGGCGCCTTGGTGGCGCGCAAGGCCAAGGACGGCGAGACGCTGACCGCGCTCAACGAGCGGCAGTACACGCTGGATTCGACGATGACGGTGATCGCCGACGATCGTGAAGTGCATGATATCGGCGGCATCATGGGGGGCGAGCATTCTGGCGTCAGCGAGACGACCACCGATATCGTGATCGAATGTGCCTATTTCACGCCGGAGACGATCGCGCGCACCGGCCAGAAGCTTGGGCTCACCTCCGATGCGCGCAGCCGGTTCGAGCGGGGCGTCGACCCTGCCTTTCTGGGCGACGCGCTTGCAATTGCGACCCAGCTCGTGATCGATATCTGCGGCGGTACCCCTTCGGCCGCGATCGAGGCCGGCAATCCTCCGGACGATGTCCACACCTTCCGTTACGATCCGGCGCTCTGCGCGCGTCTCGGTGGACTGCAGGTCGCGCCCGAGGCGCAGCGCAAGATCCTGCAGAAGCTTGGCTTCGGCGTGGATGGCGCCTGGACAGTGCGGGTCCCAAGCTGGCGGCGCGACATCGACGGGCCGGCGGATATCGTCGAGGAAGTGGTCCGCATGAGCGGCATCGACCTGATCCCCTCGACCCCGCTTCCTCGCGCCGAAGGCGTCGCCAAGCCGACCGCCAGCGCCGCGCAGCTTATCGAACGCGCCGCACGCCGGGCAGCGGCGGCGCGCGGGCTTGCCGAGGCCGTGACGTGGAGCTTCATCAGCAGCAGCGAGGCGGACGCCGCCGGCGAAGCGGCATGGACGCTGGCGAACCCGATCAGCGAGGATCTCAAGGTGATGCGGCCCTCGCTGCTGCCGGGCTTGATCGCGGCGGCGCGGCGCAATACCGATCGCGGCGCGTCCTCGATCGCGTTGTTCGAGATCGGCCGCCGCTATCTGAAGGACGGCGAGCATCCGACGCTTGGCTTCATCCTCGCGGGCAACCGCCAGGATCGGGATTGGCGCACCGGCAAGGCACAAGCTTTCGACGCCTACGACGCGAAGGCAGAGGCCGTCGCGCTGCTTGCCGCAGCAGGGGCTCCGGTCGACCGGCTGCAGGTGATGGAGCCGATTTCTTCGATCTATCATCCCGGCCAGTCAGGAACGCTGCGCCTGGGCCCCAAGACGGTGCTGGCGGAGTTCGGCGCGCTGCATCCTGCCACCGCTAAGGCGTTCGACATTGATGGGCCGGTGATGGTTGCAGAAATCCATCTCGACGCAATCCCAGCCAAGCGCGCAGCGGGACGCACCCGCTCCGCCTATGTGCCGCCGTCATTGCAACCGGTCCGCCGCGACTTCGCGTTCCTCGCACCCAAGCCTTTGGCCGCCGGCGACCTGCTGCGCGCAGTCGCAGGCGCGGACAAGACCGCCATCGTCGATGTACGCCTCTTCGATGTCTTCGTAGGCCAAGGCGTCGCCGAGGAGGAAAAGTCGCTCGGGATCGAGGTCGTGCTGCAACCCGGCGAGAAGAGCTTCACCGACGAGGAGCTTAAGGGGATTGCCGACCGGATCATCGCCGCCGCAACGAAACTTGGAGCACGGCTCAGAAGTTAAATGCTCCATGCCCCGGAAGCTCAAGGTCTATCGTACGGCGATCGGCTTCCATGATGCCTATGTCGCCGCGCCCAGCCAGAAGGCTGCGCTCGAGGCCTGGGGCGCGGCGCGGGATCTGTTCGCCCGTGGCGTCGCCGAGCTCGTCACCGATCCCAAGCTGATGAAAGAGCCGCTGGCGCGGCCCGGCGAAATCATTCGCCGCTCGCGGGGCTCGGCTGCTGAACAGATCGCTGCGTTGCCGAAGGCAGGCACTGGACGCCGCAAACCGAAAGCGCCGGCCGAACCGCCCTTGAAAGCGACGCCCAAGCCCAGTCGCGGGGATCTGGAGGAAGCCGAAGCGGCCTTGTCGGCAATGCAGCTGCGCCATGAAGAGGAAGACGAGGCCATGGCGCGCAAGGAACGGGCGCTCGCCCGCGAGCGGGCGAAAATGGAAACGCGTCATGAGGCCGAGGCCAAACGACTTCAAAGGACCAGAGACGACGCGGAGCGCGCTTACCGGTTCGCGCTGGAAAACTGGCAGGGCTGATTGCCCAGTGTGCGGCAAGCAGAGGGGCTGTGCTCTTCCCGTCGCGCGCGATCAGTCTCTCAGCAGTTCGTTGATGCCGGTCTTCGCCCGCGTCTGGGCATCGACGCGCTTGACGATCACCGCGCAATAAAGTGAGGGTCCAGGCGTGCCATCGGGCAATGGCTTGCCGGGCAGCGATCCCGGAACCACCACCGAATAGGGCGGCACGCGCCCCACGAAAACCTCGCCAGTGGCACGATCGATGATCTTGGTTGAAGCGCCCAGATAGACGCCCATTGAAAGAACCGCACCCTCTTCGACGATCACGCCCTCAGCCACCTCCGAGCGCGCGCCGATGAAACAATTGTCCTCGATGACGACGGGGCCCGCCTGGAGCGGCTCCAGCACGCCGCCGATGCCGACGCCACCCGACAAATGCACATTCTTGCCGATCTGCGCGCAGCTGCCGACCGTGGTCCAGGTGTCGACCATCGTGCCCTCGTCTACATAGGCACCGAGATTGACGAAGCTCGGCATCAGCACGACGCCCTTGTTGATGAAAGCGCCTGCGCGGACGATTGATCCAGGCACCGCGCGAAAACCGGCATCGCGAAAGCGGCTTTCGTCCCATCCGGCGAACTTGCTGGGCACTTTATCCCACCAATGCGCCGCGCCTGCTCCACCCGAGATGAGCTCCATATCATTCAGACGAAAGGAGAGCAGGACCGCCTTCTTGAGCCATTGGTTGACGATCCATTGGCCGTCACGCTTTTCAGCGACGCGAGCCGAACCATTGTCCAGCATCGAAAGCGCGCTGGTTACGGCGTCACGAATGGGGCCCTTGGTGGCCGAATTCACGCCATCCCGCTCTTCCCAGGCTTGTTCGACGGTCGTCTGCAAATCGGCGGTCATGCGCTTTTCGTCTCCCTGATCTCGTCCAGCCAGCGCCCCACATCCTCGATCTCATAGTCGATGAAGTCGGGATGCGCCTCATGACCACCGCGCTCCGAGCCATTGTTGACCCAGACAGTGGTCATGCCGAGCGCCTTCGCGGGCTTGAGGTTACGCGCCATATCCTCGACGAACAGGGCGGTCGAGGGGATTATGTTCAGCCGTGCCACCATGTCCACATAGCTTTCGGGGTGCGGCTTGGGCCGATAGGCGCAGGCGTGGATGTCATGGATCGCCTCGAAGCTTTCGGAAAGCCCGAGCTTTGCAAGCACACGCGAAGCGTACGCGGCATCGCCGTTGGTGAAGATCAGCTTGCGGCCTGGCAGCTCCGCCACGGATTCGACCAGCCGCCGATCTTCGACAACCGAATCAAGCTCGATATCATGAACGAAGTCGAGGAATTCATTGGGCTCGATACCATGATTGATCATCAGTCCCGCCAAGGTGGTTCCATGATCATGGAAATAGCTTTTCTGAATCCGTCGCGCTTCAACAGCATCGCAGCCGAGCAAATTTTGGATGAAGAGCCCCATGCGAATGTCGATCAGCCCGAAGAGATCGGCCGAGGGCGGATAGAGCGTGTTGTCGAGATCGAAGATCCAGCAATCGATATGGCGGAGCGCGAGCAACATCGGCCGCGCCTAGCGGAGAGCCTCGCGCTCAGCAACGTGTCGCAAGATCGTCATAATCTGCTTATGGTGACGTTTCGGTAAGAATCATATGGTTAACAGAGGGGCTATGGCAAAGCATCGCGCACTCCTTCTCGCCTCCTGTCTCTCGCTCCTGCTCGCCGGCTGCGGCGGAGGTGGCGGTGGGGGCGTCGGCTCAACCCCGACGCCGACGCCAAGCCCAACACCGACTCCAAGTCCCACCCCGACGCCGACCCCTGCTGCGGTCGATACGACCAGCGCCGAATACAATGCTTCCAATGCCGTCACTACGTCTCATGCAATTGCGGCATACAATGCCGGGGCGACCGGTGCCGGCGTAAAAATAGCAGTCGTCGACACTGGCTTGACCGACGCGCTGAATGAATTCACCGGGCGTATCGACCCCGCCAGCAAGGATGTGGCCGCTTCGCGCGGCTTTGCCGATGGCGATACCAAGGATGGCCACGGCACGTCCGTCACCGCCGTCGCCGCTGCCGCGCATAATGGCAATCAAATCATGGGCATGGCGTTCAATTCCACGATCCTGGCGCTCCGAGCGGACAACCCCGGAAGCTGCGGCGGAACGAATGGATGCCAGTTCCTCGATACGGCGATTGCCAGCGGGGTTGATTATGCGCGAACCAATGGCGCACGCGTCATCAACCTGTCGCTGGGTGGCGACGCCATGGACGCCACGCTTCAGACAGCGATCAGCCGCGCCACCTCCGCCGGCATCATTGTCGTCGTATCCGCAGGCAATTGCGGCCAGGTGAATAAGGATTGCACCGTCGCTGAGACGGAGCCGGACGGATTCGCGCAGGTCGCAGCCACGGCCAATGCGCATGGGCTGGTGATCATAGCCGGTTCCCATGATGCCAGTTACATCAAGTCGAGCTTTTCAAACCCGGCAGGCAGCTTCGGCCAATATTATCTTACCGCTCTGGGCCAAAGCGTGCGCTCGTTCGACAATAACGGCGCCGCCTTCCTCTATTCCGGCACATCCTATTCCGCACCGGCGATTTCGGGCGCGATCGCATTGCTCGCCCAGGCCTTTCCGAACTTGACGGCCACCCAAATCGTGAACCTGCTGATGACGACAGCGACCGATGCCGGCGCAACGGGAACCGACAGCGTCTACGGCCGTGGCATTCTCAATCTCGCGGCCGCGTTCCAGCCGCAGGGATCGACCTCGCTCGCGGGGAGCGCGGTTCCGGTTTCGCTTGCCAAGAATGCGGTGCTTTCACCGGCAATGGGCGATGCCGGCGCATCTGCCGCGCCCGAGGCGGTGATCCTGGATAGCTATCAGCGCGCTTATCGGCTCAACCTCGCCAGCACAGTCACGAGGATGGCAGCGAGCCGGCCACTGTTCACGGCGATTGGGCAGGATATACGCAGCAACATGGTTGACCTTGGCGGCGCCTCGGTTGCCATGCGTTTCGCGGGATCTCGCAGCCTCGCCGATCGCAATGTCGAACGCTGGGCCGGTCGCGACGCCACCGCGCTTTCCAATCACCCGCAGACCGCAGCCCGCGCCGTCGGCGGCGCCATGTCGCTCAACCTCACCAAGAACACGACCGCCTTCGCCAGCTTCGGCGAGCGCATTGATGCCGCACCTGCGCCGGCCGCATCATGGCTGATCGCCAACGCGCCCGCCGATACGCCAGGATTCGACGCAAAACGTGGGATCGCGCTTGGAATTCGTCACCAAATGGGCCGGTGGGGGCTCACTGTCACTGGCGAGCAGGGCTCGGCGCTTCGGCAGCAACTGGGCGAGACCACGCCCCGCTACACGCTGGTCACTGCTCGGGCTGATCGTGCCCTGGGAGTTCTCCGAATCGGCGCGTCACTTGGCATGATGCGTGAGAGCGGCTCCGTCCTCGGTGCGCGTTTTAGTTCCGCACTGGGCGGCGGCGGTGCCTCGACGCAACTCGCCGATCTCGACCTTGCCCTGGCGCTCGACACCCACTGGACGCTTCGCGGCCAGTTGCGCGAGGCTTTGACCAAGGCTGACACGGGCGGCATACTCACCCGCGGCCATCTGGCGAGCAACGCCTTCGCGTTGGACCTCGTCCGGCAAGGCCGCACCGATCGGGTCGGCCTCAGACTCGCGCAGCCATTGCGTGTTTCGACGGGCAGCTATCATCTGCGGCTGCCTTCCGGCTATGACTATGCAACGTTGGCCACAAGTTATTCGAACAGCATCCTCGACCTCGCTCCGCACGGTCGCGAACTGGATATCGAAGGCAACTATGGCCGAATGCTGGGCGCAGGCTGGATCGATGGCAATCTGTACCTGCGCCGAGAGCCGGGCAATATCGCCTCCGTTTCCAATGACATCGGCGCAGCCATAAGGTTTACGCTCGGCTTTTAAATTGCCGAGCCGATCCAATCGCTGAGGTGCACACGAGGCGCGCACCCTAAGATGCATCTGGTCGCTTGCCGGCTTGATCTCGTCGCAGAGCGGTGTTGCGTGCTGTGCTTGCGCGGCGCAAGAGGCGCGGATGCGTTGGTCCTTGCCTGTGTTCAAAAAAAGTCGTGAAAGCGCGAGCCGCCTGGAACAGGCGCGCGTGCCGGATGGCGTTCGCGTCTACGCAATTGGCGATGTTCACGGGCGATTCGATCTGCTGATTTCGCTATTGCGCCGGATCAGGCAGGATAGCGAAGCGCGCGGCCCGGCCGATGTGCATGTCGTGCTGCTCGGCGATCTGATCGATCGCGGGCCGCATTCGGCGCAGGTGCTCGAATATCTGCGTGGGCACCGGGACGATTTCGCGACCTTTCATTTCCTGACGGGCAATCATGAGGAAGCCATGCTGGCGTCGATCGCCAAGCACGCCGTGCCGGAGGAGATTGGCTGGCTCTCCTTTGGCGGCCGCGAGACCATTTTGAGCTATGGTGCCGAGCCGTCGCTGTTCGACCTGGAGGGGTTGCAGCTTTCGGATGCGATGCGGAAAGTGGTGCCGCGCACCCATGTCGATTTCATGGAAAGCTTCGTCGATCAGGTCACCATCGGCGACTATATGTTCGTGCATGCCGGCATCCGCCCTGGGCTGCCGCTCGCTCGCCAGACGAGCGCCGACATACGCTGGATCCGCGAGCCGTTCCTTCGCGACGAACGCGATCATGGGGTCGTCGTGGTGCACGGCCACAGCATCAGCGAGGAGCCGCAGATCCGGCACAATCGCATCGGCATCGATACCGGCGCCTATCGCACCGGCTTGCTAACCGCGCTCGCGCTTGAAGGTGGCGACCGCTGGCTGATGATGGAACAGGCGTAGCCCTTCACTTTCGGGCGGTGATCACCAGCGCTGACATGGCAAAGGGTGCTCTGGCCTCTGCCCGTTCAGCAGCGGCGGTCGCGGCGGCGAGCGCCTGCTCGCGTACCTGAGCGGGATGAACGGCGAGTTCGTTCGCCAGCGGGCTCCCCAAGCACATCCCGCGCGCAAGGAGGGCCGCACTGCCCGGCGGGCTCAGACGTGCCACATGTTCGATGCTGATCTGGGCAAAGCCGGCCGCTCCGAGCTGCCGCTCGATCAGCTCGTCATCATAATAGCCGAATGGCGTTCGCGGCATGAATTCGGGTTTTGGCTCGGGTACAACCTCGCATACCGCCTGATGGATGGCGGCACTGCCGCTATTGGCCTCGAGCCGATCCCAGACGTTGAACATGAGCGTGCCGCCCTGCCGGAGCACGCGGCGTGACTCCCTATAAGCACCGAGCTTGTCCGGGAAAAACATGGCGCCGAACTGCGCCACCACGAGATCGAACCTCTCGTCAGCAAAGGGGAGCGCCTGGGCATCAGCCGGCTGGAATGAAAGGTTGGACGCGACTTGACGATCCCGCGCCACATCCAGCATCGCCGGGTTGAGATCGGTAGCGACGATCTGTGCCTCAGGCAGCGCTGCGGCCAGCCTGTGGCTGACCACCCCCGTTCCTGCAGCAAGCTCCAGCACCTGCGACGGTGCGATTTCCACTGCCCTGCGGACGAGATCCTCCGCAAAGGGAACGAAAAGCACCGGCACGAGGCAGTCTTCATAAATCGCCGGGATCGATCCGGCGAAGGTGCTGTCGAGCGTCATGCGCTTGTCCTCCAGCAAATCGCAGAGAGTCCTTCCTCTATAGCAAAAGGGGCCCGGTTTCCCGAGCCCCTTCTTGCTTGTCAGTCGTAAGCTGCTCAGTCGTCGTCGCG
>CBFRWL010000074.1:0-9692 GCA_965727025.1 uncultured Sphingomonas sp. | reverse complement strand
AACCCCGAGCGGCGCACCGGCTATAATGGCGATCTGGAAGCAGACCGGATCAGCGATGTCGGGCCGCCCATCAACGAAAAGGCCCGAACCGGCTCGGAAAATCGTGGGGCCAAGGCGCCGGACAACGGAAGCGGTGCCGTGATCGGCAGCGGCGCAGGCGCCGGCGGCGGCGGCGGTGAAGAGGATTTCGATCCCGATCCGGTGGCCGGCGGGGGTGCCGTGAGGACCAAGCCGGCCGATCCCAAGCCCATCGAGGGTGGAGACGCGCCCGTGGGCGGCAGTCGCTGAACCCTAGGCAGCACGGCGCCAGGGCACAGGGAGATTGTCGCACGGCGCCTTCATTTGGTCGAGTGTCGGCTCCTTTGCATCCCTGGTGCGTTCTTGCACCGCAAATTCATGGAGATTTTCAATGGCCGGCAACGATCATGACATTCACGTGCTCAACAGTCTGATCAAGACGACGCTTGATAGCCGCAAAGGGTTTCTCGACGCGGCAGACGATGCGGAGGCGACCCGCTTCAAGACGCTGTTCAGCGATTTCGCGCAGGATCGATCGGATGCTGCCGCGCTACTGCAGGCGGAGGTGCGCAGGCTCGGCGGCAACCCCGAAGATGACAGCAGCTTCATTGCCGCCGCGCATCGCACCTTCATGAACCTGCGCGAGCTCTTTTCGGCGCGTGACGACAAGGCAATCATCGCCGAGGTCGAACGGGGCGAGGATTATATCAAGGGCAAATATGAAGAGGCACTGCGCGACGATCAGCTTTCACCCTCCAGCAGATCCGTGATCGAGCGAGCTTTTCAATCGGTTCGCGCCGGTCATGACCGCGCGAGCGAACTGAAACACGCAATGAGTTCATCGCAGTAAAACAACGCTTCATCGCTGCTACCAAAGCATGTATTCTCCCTCTGCCCGGTCTGACGGGCCGCGGCAGAGGAGATGGAGAATGTCATGCATGCAGGAGGCTATCTCGACCGTTCGATAAACAACTACAGCCCTTCCCGCCTTGCTCTCATCGCCGCGCTCCATGGCGTGGCCATTGCCGCGCTGATGCTCGCGCCGCCGGAATTCATCCCAGCGCCCAGGTGGATCACCACCACGATCTACGACGTGCCTGACACGCCGCCGCCACCCAAGTCCCTGCCCGAAAAAGCTCCGGCAAAAACCGAAAGGCAGGCGATAGATCGGCCGACGACGATCGTTCCAACGCAGATCGACACATCTGAACTCACCATTTTCGATAAGCCCGGCGAAATCGTGATCGGCCCGGTCGAGCCGCCGGTCGTTCCAGCCAAAACCCTGCCCATAATCACCGATGCCAGCTTCATCCGCGGCGTGGAAATCCAGCCCGATTATCCTCCTGCCCTGGCCCGCCAGGAGATTGAAGGCGTCGTCACCGTGCGTGTACTGATCGGCACCGATGGCCGGGTGAAGGATGTCCAGCAAGTATCGGCCAGCGAGCCCGAATTCTTCGAAGCCACGCGCCGGCAGGCGTTGCGGCATTGGCGGTTCAATCCTGCACTGCGCGATGGCGTTCCGTTCGAAAGCTGGCGGGAACTGACCGTGCGCTTCAAGTTGCAGGCATAGCAGGCGGCCGGGCTAGCGCCATTCGCCCGCCACGCTTATCTAGCGGGCGATGGCGCTTCCCCGTCCCTCTTCGCCCGCCGCCGCTTGGCGTGACCTGAAGGCCTTTCTGGGCCAACAGGAACGTCACAAGTTTTTTTTCGCGTTGATCGCCATCATGATCCCTGGGCTGATCGTGCTCGGCTTCTATGTCGATGCGAACATCCAGCCCGAACCGCAGATCATCTATGTCCAAAGCTGGCCGGAGAACCGCACCGACGCGCAGATCAAGGCACAGCAGAAGATCGACCAGGCCGCGCGCGATAAGGCGGCGGCGGAAAAGCGCAGACAATATCAGGAGTTGGCAAAACGGCTGGGGATCTAAGCACCGACGCGCGCTGGATGGGGGCAGCGCTGGCGCTCGCGTCGCGCGGGGTGGGACGGACCGCGCCCAATCCACCGGTAGGCTGCGTCCTCGTCAAACGCGGCAGGGTGATCGGCCGGGGATGGACGCAACCCGGCGGACGTCCGCATGCGGAGGCGATGGCGCTTGCCCAAGCCGGCGCGAATGCGCGGGGCGCGACTGCCTATGTGACGCTTGAACCTTGCGCACATGCCTCCACGCGCGGCCCGGCCTGCGCCGACAGCCTGATCGAGGCCGGCGTGGCGCGGCTGGTGGTGGCGATGCAGGATCCCGATCCGCGCACCGATGGCGCGGGTCTGGCTCGTGCGGCTGGTGCAGGCGTCACGACGAGCTTGCCCGTGCGTTCGGCCGATGCAGCGCGGATCATGGCTGGCTTCCTGACGCGTCAACGGCTCGGACGCCCGCATGTCACGCTCAAGCTGGCGACCTCGCTCGACGGCAAAATCGCGGCCGCCAATGGAGCGAGCCGCTGGATTACCGGCGAGGAGGCCCGCGCGCACGCGCATCTCGAGCGGGGGCGCTGCGATCTGATCATCGTCGGGCGGGGGACGCTGGATGCAGATCAGCCACGCCTCGACGTTCGCTTGCCGGGATTGGAGGATCGCTCGCCGCGCCGCGCCCTGCTAACGCGCAAAGCTGCTCCCGATGGCTGGATCGCCTTGGCGTCGCCGCAGGATATCAGCGGTGTGGAAGGCGTCGATACGGTGCTGGTGGAGGGCGGCGCGGCCGCCGCTGGAGCATTCCTCACGGCGGACCTCGTCGACCGGCTCATGATCTACCGCGCCCCCATCCTGATCGGCGAGGGCCGCGATGCAATCGCCGGGCTCGGCCTGGGCAAGCTCGCCGACGCGCATGGTCGCTGGCGGCTGACCGATACGCGCATGCTTGGCATTGACAGCCTCGCCGTCTACGAGCGTGTACGAGACTGACATGTTCACTGGCATCATCACCGATATCGGCACGATCGTGGATGTAGAGCGGCGCGGAGATCTGCGAGTTCGGATCGCCACGCGCTACGATACGGACACAATTGACATAGGCGCTTCCATCGCCTGCTCCGGCGCTTGCCTGACGGTCGTCCACAAGGAGCCGGACTCCTTTTCTGTCGATATCTCGGCGGAAAGCGTTTCGCGCACACCGCAGGGCAGGTGGCAAAAGGGGCAACACCTCAATCTCGAGCGTGCGCTCAAGGTAGGCGATGAACTCGGCGGCCATATCGTGACCGGCCATGTCGATGGGGTGGGCACGGTTGCAGCGATCGTTCCGCAAGGCGACTCCAAGCGAATTCTGATCACGGTGCCAAAGGAACTGGCAGGCTATCTCGCGCCGAAAGGTTCGATCACGGTGGATGGTGTCTCGCTGACCGTCAACGAAGTCGAGGATAGCCCGAACTTTACGCAATTCAGCGTGAACATCATCCCCCATACGGCGGAGATGACGACGCTGGGAGAGCTTGAGACCGGTGCCATGGTCAATATCGAAATCGACGTACTCGCGCGCTATCTATTCCGGATGAAGGACTATCAGAAAATCACATAGAGATGTGATTTTCCTGTTTGATATCATCCTTTGGTGTGATAGCTGTCCAGCATGAGCGCACCATTGATCGAACGCGTCCGCGCCCTCGTGGCAAAGGGAGACGCAACCAAGGCCGGTCTCGCCAAGGCCGCAGGGCTTCATGCGAACTCTCTGCGGCGCTTGGATGAAGACGATTGGAACCCGACCGCCGATACGTTGCTGAAGCTGGAGAAACTGCTTGCACGCGGGCTGGGCCAGACGGCGCTGGCGACGCCTGAAGAAGTGATCAACGAAGCCCGCAATGGCCGCATGTTCATTCTTGTCGATGACGAGGATCGCGAGAATGAAGGCGATCTCGTCATTCCGGCACAGATGGCGACGCCCGATGCGATCAACTTCATGGCGCGCTACGGCCGTGGGCTGATTTGCCTGGCGCTCACCAAGGAGCGGGTGAACCAGCTTGGACTCGGGCTGATGAGCCGCAATAATGGCACGCGACACGAGACCGCCTTCACGGTGTCGATCGAGGCGAGAACCGGCGTGACCACCGGCATTTCAGCCGCTGACCGCGCGCGCACCATTGCCGTGGCGATCGATGCCGCCCAGGGGCCGGACGAGATCGTGACGCCAGGCCATGTTTTCCCGCTGGTGGCGCGGGAAGGGGGCGTGCTGATCCGGGCGGGGCATACCGAAGCTGCCGTGGACGTTTCGCGTTTGGCAGGGCTCAATCCCTCGGGCGTGATTTGCGAGATCATGAACGAAGATGGGACGATGGCGCGGCTCGACGATCTGATCGCCTTCGCCCAACTGCACAATCTGAAGATTGGAACCATCCGCGATCTGATCGCCTATCGCCGCCGGCACGATCATCTGGTCGAACGGGTCTCGGAGCGGAATCTCGATTCGGACTATGGCGGCGATTGGCGCGCCATCGTCTATCGCAGCAAGCTGGACGGCGTCGAATCGCTGGTTCTTCAAAAAGGGAAGATCTTTCCTGATCAGCCCACGTTGGTGCGGATGCACAATATCTCGTTATTTTCCGACATACTCGGCCAGCCGGGCAAGCGAAAGCGGCTGCTCCAGCGCAGCATGGAGGAAATCGGGCGCGCGGGCAGCGGCGTAATCGTGCTGCTGCGCTCGTCAGCGCCCGACGCACCGCTTTCCAGCATGATCCAGGAACAATCGGAGGACATGGATCTCCGCGCTTACGGCATTGGCGCGCAAATTCTGGCGGACCTGGGCGTGCATGACATGGTTCTGCTCACGAACACGCAACATACGCTGGTGGCGCTGGAGGGCTACGGCCTCTCCATCGTCGGCGAGCGCCCAGTCCCGGAGGGCCACTGATGGCACGCATTCTCATCGTCGAGGCCCGCTTCTACGAACATCTGAACGATCTGCTGCTGCAGGGCGCGCGGGCAGCGATCGAGGCTGCCGGGCATCAGCACGAGACGATCACGGTGCCGGGCGCGCTCGAGGTGCCGGGCGCCATCGCGCTGGCAGCCGAAACCGGACGTTATGACGGCTTTGTGGCGATCGGCGTCGTCATTCGGGGGGAGACTTATCATTTCGAAATCGTCGCCGGCGAGAGCGCCCGCGGCATCATGGCGCTGGCGCTGGATGGCATCCCCGTCGGCAACGGCATATTGACCGTGGAAAATGAGGCGCAAGCGCTTGTCCGCGCCCGGCCAACCGAAAAGGACAAGGGTGGCGAGGCCGCCAAAGCCGCACTCGCCATGCTTGCGCTCAAGCAGCGGTTCGCCGCTTAGAGCCGACCCGGTTCAGATTGAACCGGATCGGCTCAGCTATTCCTTCATTTGCCGTGATTTCCAGGCCGGCGGGTGATTCCACCTGCCTCGAAACCACTCTAAGCCGCCGCTGCATAATCCATATAGCCTTCCGCGCCCTGGCTGTACCAGCGGGAGGGTCCACCTCCGTACTGACCGGTAGATTTTCGGCAAAGCGGCGCGGCAGATCCGGTTGGCAATGACGCCGACATCAATCGGGTCGAAAAAGGTCGGCATCTACGTTCCAGCCTCCCGTAAGGGACGACGGCAGGGAAATAGGGCGTTAGGCAGCCGCATGCATGATTCGCGTAGCGCAAGCTATACTTCGCACCGCAAAAGCGCGTCCTTGGCCTTCATCGCGATGGTTTCAGGAAATGCCATCTTGTCCCTGGGGCCATGGATGGTGCGGCTGGCGCAGGTTGGTCCTGCTGCTTCGGCATTCTGGCGCGTTGCACTGGCAATTCCGTTGTTGCTGTTGATCACCAGCGGATCAGGCCAGCGCCTGCCGCGCGATCCGAAGCTGCTGGCGGTACTGACTATCGGCGGCGTCTTCTTCGCTTTGGATCTGGCGGCTTGGCACGCCGGCATTCTGATGACCAAGCTGGCGAACGCCGCTCTGTTTGGCAACGCGGCGAGCTTTTTCTTCATGGCCTATGGGTTCATCACCTTGCGACGGCTGCCAAACTCGCAACAATGGGTTTCGATCCTGCTCGCGATGATGGGCGTGGGCCTGTTGCTCGGCCGTTCCTATGAACTCTCGCCGCGTTATGTGATGGGAGATTTGCTGAGCGTGCTCGCCGGCTTGATGTATACCGGCTATCTGATCGCCATCGAGCGCGTGCGCGGGCAACTGCGATCCTGGCCCGCATTGACGGTTGCAACCATAGGCGCCCTGCTGCCGATGTTGCTCATCGCACTTTGGGAAGGCCCGATCATTCCCGGCCACTGGATGCCGCTGATTCTCCTGGCGATCGGCAGCCAGGTGATCGGCCAAGGCCTGATGGTCTATGCCATCGGCAATTTGTCGCCTGTTGTCATAGGCCTGGGCTTGCTGATGCAGCCCGTCATCGCCGCCTTCATCGGCTGGATGCGTTATGGCGAGCAGCTCGACGGATTGGATATCATCGGCATGATATTCGTCGGCATGGCGCTCCTGATGATCCGCGCCGGCAGCGGTCGCCGTTGATTGCTTGGCGTTGCCGGCAGCTACTCCTATCATATCAGCATGAGCACGATATCTTTTGCAGACATGACGCTCGATGAGCTTCGCGAGGCATTGGCGCCGAGAATTGCCGCCAACGCCGTGTTCGACGGATGGGGCGAGCGATCGCTGTCCGATGCAGCGACGTCGGCAGGCATTTCCGTGGAGCGGGCGCGATTGGCGTATCCGGGCGGGGCGGTCGACATGATCGACGCCTGGTTCGAATGGCTCGACGCGGCAGTGGCGCAACGGCACAGCCAGGATGCGCTGGCCATGCTTAAGATCCGTGACCGCATCTCCACCTTGATTTGGACAAGGCTGCAGATCGCGCGGCCGCAGCGGGAGGCGGTGCGGCGTGCGTTCAACAAGCTGGCGCTGCCGCAGAACCTCATCCGTGCCAGCCGGCTAGGCTGGCGTGCGGCGGACCGGATGTGGCGTTTGGCGGGAGACAGCGCGACCGATCTCAACCATTACACCAAGCGGGCTACGCTGGCCGCGGTCTACGCAACAACCCTGATTGTATGGCTCGATGACGAGAGCGAAGGTCACGCCGATGCGAAGGCATTCCTTGACCGCAGGATCGACGACGTCATGAAGTTCGAGAAGACGAAGGCGCGGCTGAAGCCGGATCCGGACCGTCATTTCAGCCCGACACGCTTTCTCGGACGATTGCGCTATCCCCATGGTTAATAGGCTTTCGCGCGGCCCCTCTTAATGATAATGAGTTGCATGAGAGAGTGCCTGGAAAGCAAGGTTTGAAGCGCGTGTCCCTTGAGCATCTACCATTGCGGCAACCCGCGCACATCGTCGCCATCGATTGGGACCAGCTTGCGGACCATGAAGCACGGCGCCTGCGCGAACTCGGTTTCGACGAAGGCGTTGCCGTCGAACTGCTGCATCACGGACCGATGGGACGCGACCCGATCGCCTGCCGCGTGGGCCGGATGACCGTCGCACTTCGAAGGGCGCACGCTGCCGCGATTTCCGTAATTCCGGACGCAAGACGATGATTCCGATGCCGCTGGTGGCGCTGGTCGGCAATCCCAACGCCGGCAAATCTGCCCTGTTCAACGCGCTCACCGGCGCGCGGCAGAAAGTCGGCAATTATCCCGGAGTCACCGTCGAGCGCAAATCCGGCCGCATCGCACTGCCGGACGGACGGCCGATCGAAGTCGTCGATCTGCCCGGAACCTACAGCCTCGATCCAGCGAGTCCCGACGAAGCGGTGACACGCGATGTCGTGCTCGGCACCCAGGAAGGCGAGCGGCTCCCTTCCGCGCTGATCGTGGTGGTGGATGCCACCAACCTGGACAATCACCTGCGATTCACATTGCAGCTGATCGCGCTTGGCATGCCCGTCGTCGTGGCGCTCAACATGATCGACATGGCCGAGCGAGACGGGTTGAGGATCAACGTCGCCAAGCTTTCAGCCGAGCTCGGCGTCCCGGTCATCCCCACCGTGGCGGTGCGCCGCAAGGGGCTCGATTCGCTCATCGCCGAGCTTTCGTCCGCGGTCGGCAGCGTCATGGCGGTACGGGCAGGCTCTCCCCCCGAAACCGATTTCACCCTGCTTCAGCGCAAGGCGCGCGCGATCGCCGCCGCCGCGACCGTGGAAGAACATGGCTCGCGGCGCTTTACGCATGCGATCGATCGCGTCGCCCTGCACCCGATCATCGGCCCTATCCTGCTCGCAGCGCTCATGTTCGTGATGTTCCAGGCAGTGTTCGCCTGGTCCGAGGCGCCGATCAGCTGGATCGAAGACGGCATGCAGCGGTTTCAGGATCTGGTCGCCACTACTCTGCCGGAAGGCTTCATCCGCGGCTTGCTGGTCCAAGGCGTGATTGGCGGCGTCGGATCGGTGGTGCAGTTCCTGCCGCAGATCCTGATCCTGTTTCTCTTCATTCTGCTGCTCGAAGCCTCGGGCTACATGGTCCGCGCGGCGTTCCTGATGGACCGGCTGATGGCGCGCGTCGGCCTTTCGGGCCGCGCCTTCATTCCGCTGCTTTCCTCCTTTGCGTGCGCCGTGCCTGGGATCATGTCGACCCGGACGATCGATGATCCCAAGGATCGCCTGACCACCATATTGATCGCGCCGCTGATGACCTGTTCGGCGCGACTGCCCGTCTATGCCATCATCATCAGCGCGTTCATTCCGGCCAGGAGCGTAGGCCCCGGCATCGGCCTGCAGGGGCTGGTGCTGTTCGGGCTCTATATTGGCGGGATCATGGGAGCGATGGTCGCCGCACTGCTCCTGCGAAAGACCGTGACGAAGGGCACGAGCCACGGCTTCATGATGGAGATGCCGCAATATCAGCTTCCGCTGTGGCGCGACGTGGTGCTCGGGCTGTGGCAGCGCGCCCTGATCTTTCTGAAACGGGCCGGCACCATCATCATGGCATCGACCGTGATTCTCTGGTTGTTGCTCACCTTCCCCAAACCGCCCGAGCACGCCACCGCGCCTGCCATCGATTATTCGATCGCGGGCCAGATCGCAGGCGGGCTCGAACATGTCATGCGGCCGATCGGCTTCAACCGCGACATCTCGCTGGCGCTTATTCCGGCAATGGCCGCGCGCGAGGTCGCGGTCTCGGCGCTTGGTACCGTCTATGCGATTCAGGGCGATGTCGAGGCCGAAGGCGTTCAGCATTCGCTGGTCGAACGGCTGCGCGGGCGCTGGTCGCTGCCAACGGCGCTTGCATTCCTCGCCTGGTTCGTATTCGCGCCGCAGTGCATTTCGACGATCGCGGTCGTCCGCCGCGAAACCAATGGCTGGAAATGGCCGGGCTTCATGGTCGGCTATCTCTTTGTTCTGGCCTACCTTGCCGCAGGAGCAACTTTCTGGTTAGCCACCGCGCTGGGACTTTAAGCGCGGGAGAGAGTCGTGGCAGGCAGCGTCAACAAGGTGATTCTCGTCGGCAATCTGGGCCGCGATCCCGAATCGCGCAGCTTCCAGAATGGCGGCAAGGTCGTGAACCTGCGCATCGCCACATCCGATAGCTGGAAGGATCGCAACAGCGGCGAGCGCCGCGAGAAGACCGAGTGGCACTCGGTCGCGATCTTCAACGAAAATCTCGCCAACACCGCCGAGCGCTATCTGCGCAAGGGCAGCAAGGTCTACCTCGAAGGCCAGCTTCAGACGCGGAAATGGACCGATCAGCAGGGCCAGGAGCGCTACTCAACCGAAGTCGTGCTGCAGGG
>CBFRWL010000073.1:0-9707 GCA_965727025.1 uncultured Sphingomonas sp. | reverse complement strand
ACCGAGGCCAGGATCGACCCGATGAGTCCGCCGCCGAGCGAGATACCCAACGCAGGAAATAGCACCCCCGCGAGCACCGATCCCAAGATCCCGATCAGTGCATCCACCACGAATCCGAAGCCGCCACCCTGGACAAGCAGACCAGCCAGCCAGCCAATGAAAGCCCCTATGACAATCCAGATCAGAATAGCGACCAGAAGGTTTTCGCCGCCCGCTGCCATATGCATCATGCTCTCCCAGTGTTCTCATTGCGAGAAGCATTCCGTGAAGAGATTCGTTCCGCAGGCTCGCGTCGGCAGGTTTTAACGCTCCATAAAACAAACCATTCGCCCGCACATATGCCCCACCTATCGTGATTTTATGCCTTTTGGCGGGCGGGCTAACTTGCTGGAAAATATGGCTCCCCGGGCCGGATTCGAACCAGCGACCAACCGGTTAACAGCCGGTTGCTCTACCGCTGAGCTACCGGGGAGCAGCGCCTCAAGACGCGAGCGCGCCTATAGCAGCGCGTTTATCGCAGGCGCAAGGCCCTCGCGGCAGTTCTTTACGCAGCCCGGGCAACCCGACGTCGCCGGATCAAAGCATCCTCGCGGGCAATCAGCAGCGTCGCGAGGTAATCAAGTGCCTCACGCCATGCGTCGAGCAGCTGATCGCTCGCCCCCTCACCCAGCACATCACGGATGGCCGGCAAGAGCGCCTTCTGAACATGGCCGTAATATTCCGGCTTGAAGCCGTCTTTGAGATGGCGGCGCGCGATCCGATCGAGCACCGCGGAAACCTGCTCGATCCGGTCCATATTCGCGGCGAGCGCCATCATCTCTCCACCGAATTGGTCCGGATGCCGCGCGCGGTGCATGGTCGCCGGGCTGATTACGGCGCCAGCTTCAGGATCGGCGGCAAGGCGCGCAAAGGTCGCCTCGGCGATCTCCCGGCCGAAGGCACCGAAGGCTCGCGCGGACATCCTGACAATCTTGGCCGCATTCGGCGAAAGGGTTTTCTGCAATTCCGGTTCCATTTCCGCTTTGGCCCCTATCATGCCATGATGTCGTTCTGGTATCTATCCGTAAACTTCCTGATCTTTTGATTAGTTATTGGCAGTATTTCTACGTAACGTCTCGGCGTCAGATGTCGTTTTTATCCAAAACGTGTGGCTTAATTTGAGTTAAATTTTGTTACGATGCCGCTATCGATGATTTTGTTTGACGAGCATTTGGAGTACAAAATAGCAGGCTAAAACATTGCCCTGCAGCCCAGCGTTCCCTAACTGTTCACCGGTGACTCAGGCATTCGTACCGCAAACCGAAGATTATCCTTGGCTGCGCGGCCTCAATCCGCCTCAGCGCGAAGCCGTGCTCACCACGGAAGGCCCGGTGCTCGTCCTGGCTGGCGCTGGCACCGGCAAGACCGCGGCGCTCACCGCGCGGCTTGCGCACCTCGTCGCCACCCGCCGCGCTTGGCCCTCGGAAATCCTCGCGGTCACCTTCACCAACAAGGCTGCCCGCGAGATGAAGGAGCGCGTCGCGCGACAGCTCGGCGGCGCGATGGAAGGGATGCCCTGGCTCGGCACCTTTCATGCCGTCGCCGCCAAGATGCTGCGCCGCCATGCCGAGCTGGTCGGCCTGCAATCCAACTTCACGATTTTGGACACCGACGACCAGCTCCGTCTGCTCAAGCAGCTCATTCAGGCCGCCGATCTTGACGAGAAGCGCTGGCCCGCCCGCCAGCTCGCCGGGCTGATCGACCGCTGGAAGAATCGCGGCTGGACGCCCGCGGACGTCGATGCCGGCGAGAGCGAGCAGTTCGCCAATGGCCGTGGCCGCGATCTCTACGCCGCCTACCAGGATCGGCTGCGCGCGGTGAATGCCTGCGATTTCGGCGATCTGCTGCTCCACATGCTGGTGATCCTGAAGAAGCATCGCGATGTGCTCGTCGATTATCAGCAACGCTTCAAATATATCCTCGTCGACGAATATCAGGATACCAATGCGAGCCAATATCTCTGGCTGCGGCTGCTGGCGCAGGAGCGCAAGAACATCTGCTGCGTCGGCGACGACGATCAATCGATCTATTCGTGGCGGGGCGCGGAAGTCGCCAATATCCTGCGCTTCGAAAAGGATTTTCCTGGTGCGGCCATCATCCGGCTGGAGCAGAATTATCGCTCGACACCGCACATCCTGGCGGCTGCCTCCGGGCTGATCGCCAATAATGGCGGACGGCTCGGCAAAACGCTGTGGACCGAGGAAGGCTCGGGCGAGAAGATCAAGGTCGTCGGTGTCTGGGACGGCCCCGAGGAAGCACGGCGCATCGGCGACGAGATCGAGGCAGCGCAGGCGCGCGGGCAGCGTATCGATCGCACGGCGATCCTCGTGCGCGCCCAGTTCCAGACCCGCGAGTTCGAAGAGCGCTTCATCTCGATCGGCCTACCCTATCGCATCGTCGGGGGCTTCCGCTTCTATGAACGCGCGGAAATCCGCGACGCGCTCGCTTATCTGCGCGTTATCGCCCAGCCCGCCGACGACCTTGCGTTTGAACGCATCATCAACGTGCCGAAGCGCGGCCTTGGCGACAAGGCCGTCGCCCGCCTTCACCAGCTCGCCCGTGCGGAGGGCAGCCCTCTCACCCACGCGGCCGCGCAGATCGCCGGTACCAATGAGCTGACCCCGCAAGCCCGCCGCTCGCTGGGCGCGCTTGTCGGCGATTTTGCCCGCTGGCGCGATCTGCTCAGCAACATGAACCATGCCGAGCTCGCCCGGCTTGTCCTCGACGAAAGCGGCTACACCGCGATGCTCCAGAACGAGCGCTCCGCCGAAAGCGCCGGGCGGCTCGAAAACCTCGCCGAGCTTGCCCGCGCGATGGAGGAATATGAGACGCTCGGCGCCTTCCTCGAGCATGTCAGCCTGGTGATGGACAATGATGCCGCTGCCGACGAGGAGAAGGTCACGATCATGACCATCCACGCGGCCAAGGGTCTCGAATTCGAGGACGTGTTTCTGGCGGGCTGGGAGGAAGGCGTCTTCCCCTCACAGCGCGCGCTCGACGAAGGCGGGCTGGCCTCGCTCGAGGAGGAGCGCCGCCTCGCCTATGTCGCGATCACGCGGGCGCGGGTCCGCTGCTTCATCTATCATGCCGCCAACCGGCGGATCTACGGCCAGTGGACCAGCTCGATTCCGTCGCGCTTCATCGCCGAGCTGCCGCAGGATCATGTCGAAAGCGAAAGCACCATGTCCGGCGGCGAAAGCCTGTGGCGTGCGCAATGGAGCGAGCATAGCGATCCCTTCGCCCATGTCGCCACCAGCCGGCCCGACCGCGCCCAGCATCGCGGCCCCGGCTGGCAGCGCGCAAGCGCGCTTGCCGTCACCGCGCCGGTCTGGGAACGGCAGCCGCGCATCGTCGAAGCGCGCGCGCCGGCCGCCAGCTATGCCGCCAAGCCGCGCGTGGATTTATCGGTGGGCTTGCGCGTCTTTCACCAGAAGTTCGGCTATGGGACGATCGCCGAAATCGAAGGCAATAAGCTCGAGATCGATTTCGAGCAGGCCGGCCGCAAGCGCGTGATGGATAGCTTCGTTACGCTGGAGTAAATAGGCGCTGGGGAGGCGCCACGCGAGTCGGCGGCAATCGGCCTGAGCGGCGGATTGACCGCGAGCAGGAGCTTGCCATGCCAACCATTACCACCGCTGACGGCACGACGATCTGGTACAAGGATTGGGGCGCCAAGGGTGCCACGCCGATCGTCTTCCATCATGGCTGGCCGCTGTCGGCCGATGACTGGGACAATCAGATGATGTTCTTCCTGGGCAAGGGCTTTCGGGTGATTGCGCATGATCGCCGCGGCCATGGTCGCTCCGATCAAAGCTGGACCGGCAACGAGATGGACACCTACGCCGCCGATGTCGCCGCGCTCACCGATCATCTTGATCTCGAGGGCGCCGTTCATATCGGCCATTCGACTGGCGGCGGCGAGGTCGCGCGCTATGTCGCGCGTGCCAAGCCCGGCCGGGTCGCCAAGGCGGTACTGATTGGAGCGGTGCCGCCCATCATGGTCAAATCGGATAAAAATCCCGGTGGGCTCCCGATCGAAGTGTTCGATGGCTTCCGCACCGCGCAAAACGCGAACCGCGCCCAATTCTTCCTCGATATCCCCAGCGGGCCTTTCTACGGCTTCAATCGCCCCGGCGCGCAGATTTCCGAAGGGGTCATCCGCAATTGGTGGCGCCAAGGCATGATGGGTGCGGCCACCGCGCATTATGATTGCATCAAGGCCTTTTCCGAGACGGATTTCACTGAGGACTTGAAGGCGATCGAGCTTCCCGTGCTGGTCATGCACGGAGAGGATGATCAGATCGTTCCGATCGCCGATTCAGCGCTGCTTTCGATCAAGCTGCTGAAGAACGGCACGCTCAAAACCTATGCGGGCCTGCCCCACGGCATGTGCACCACCCATCCCGACATCATCAATCCGGACTTGTTGGCGTTCATTGAGGGCGACGCGGCGGGCGGCCAGCCAGACTTCACCAGGCAACAGGAACTGGCCTAGCCAAACGGACGCGCGCATCCGCGTCTGCGGGAGCACCGACACGCTTGATCCAAGTGCTTCTATCAATGGGAGAACCGCATGCTGCGTGCGTTGACCGCGATCTTCATAATGCTGCTTGCCGCCATTCCAGCGCTCGCCGAGGTACCGCCCTACCCTCCCGGCTTCCGTACGAGCGAGATCGCCACCAACGGCGCAACGATCCACGTCCGCGTCGGCGGGCGCGGGCCGGCGGTGGTGCTGCTTCACGGCTATGGCGAGACGGGCGACATGTGGTCGCCGATGGCAGCCGATCTGATGCGCGACCATAGCGTGATCGTCCCTGATCTGCGCGGCCTCGGCCTCTCCTCAAAGCCGGCCAGCGGCTTCGACAAGAAAACGCAGGCAGGCGATATCGCAGCCGTGCTCGATGCTCTGAAGATCCGGAAGGTTGATCTCGTCACGCACGACATCGGCAATATGGTCGGTTTCGCTTTCGCCATGCTGAACCCCGATCGCGTTGGCAAATTCGTGTTGATCGATGCGCCGGTGCCCGGAGTCGGGCCGTGGGAAGAGATTCTCAAAAACCCGCTGCTGTGGCACTTCCGCTTCGGCGGGCCGGACATGGAACGGCTGGTTGCAGGACGCGAGCGCATTTACCTTGATCGGTTCTGGAACGAATTCTCCGCCGATCCCGCGCATTTCGACGAGTCATCGCGCCAGCACTATGCCGCGCTTTACGCGATGCCGGGTGCGATGCACTCCGGCTTCGCGCAGTTCGCTGCGTTCGATCAGGACGCGGCGGACAACCGGGCCCTGCTTGCCAGTTACGGCAAGCTTAAGATGCCGGTGCTGGCGATTGGCGGCGAAAAGTCATTCGGCCCGCAGATGGCGGTCGTGATGCGTGCCGCTGCGGATAATGTAAGCGAAGGCATCATTCCGAACAGCGGCCACTGGATCATGGAGGAAAATCCCCAAGCTACGGTCACGATGGTCCGGGCATTCCTCTCGGCCAAATTCAACCGAAAGTGAGGCCATAGACCGGCCTATTGGGCCGATCGCCAGAATATGCGCAGCTCATTGCTCCATCCGATAGGAGAGCCAGCGCAGCGCCATGCCTGTGATCGAGGTTGCCATTCCGCCGAGCAGGCACAGCATCAACAATATGTCGGCGCTTGCCGATTTCCAGGCAACGATGCCGAGCAGGGCCACGCTTAGCGTGGAGATGACATAGCCCAATGTCTTTATTGTCGCCGGCTGCACCATCCCGCTGCGGCCCTTCGGCGCACCACCGGCTCTTTTGGTTTCCTCGACGCGTGGCGGCGGCGAAGCGCTTCCACCTCTCGTTCCTGACGCATCCATCTGATGTGGCACTTTCATAACAACGCTGCTGATGTCCTTACGGGCGAACATGCCGCGCGGTTCCCCCGCGTACAGCGCAGTGGCAATCAAACCACAAGGAACATCGCCGACTTGACGACGGCGGCGAGGTGCTCGACACCGCTTCGTACTGGCAACGGGGGCAGCGATGGATCGATTTCCCGAAGATATCTTCACCGAGCAAGAGAATGTCGATTCTGACGCGCTCGCCAATCTCGGCCCCCTGCGTCGGCTTGCCGGAACGTGGGAGGCGCAATCGGGGCTTGATCGAGCACCCAAGGCCGAAGGACCGGAAGAACGGATCTATCAGGAACGGATCGTCTTCGAGCCCATCGACCCGCAGTCGAACGGTCCGCAGCTGCTCTATGGACTGCGCTATCATGTCCACATCAACACCAGAGAAGAGGATATCACCTTTCACGACCAGGTCGGCTATTGGCTCTATGAACCGGCAACCGGACTTATCATGCAATCCGTTGCCATCCCGCGCGGGCAAGTCGTGCTCGCGGGCGGCCATGCAGCGCCGGATGCGGCGACGCTTACGGTTTCAGCCAGGCGCGGCGACACCCAATATGGCATCTGCTCGACCGGTTTCCTCGAACATGCCTTCCGGACCGATGCGTACCGGCTCGACATCATGTTCAATCCAGACGGATCGTGGAGCTATGTCAGCGAGGTCACGCTTGCCGTGCGCGGCCAGACGGAGCCTTTCGTCCACCGCGACAAGAACCGCTTGATCAAGGTAGCCGAGGCGGGGCCAAATCCCCTCGCAAAGATCGCTGCGGGATACGGGGCCGCCCCACAATCTGAGGCGTGACTTTAAGCCGCTTCCACCGCGAACAATGTCACCCCTTCATATTTGTCGTTGGCGGGATCGAACGCTTCATTCACCTCGAACGACCGATCGATCAAACCCCGCACGTCCAACCCGGCCAGCTTGAAGGTGCCGATCTTTACCTCGCGCGGCAGCTTGCCTTCCCGTTCCACGGTGACGGCGTCAAGGAACAGGTCGCCATGCCGGGTGTAGAGAATATGCGGCGCGAGCTGCACGGCCATGCGATTGTAGGATGCGTCGACACATTTGCGGGTCGCGATCGCTTCTAGGAGGATCCTGTTCTTGTCCATCGCCCTTCATGACATGACTGGTTGCCGGGTGCCCCTTGCCCACTAGAATGCGGCGGGGCAACTGCAAAGCGTTACTCCGCTTAAAAATCGCGGCTCGAAAACCTCAGCTTTGCCTGACAATGCTTTTGCGCGATTGCGAACATGGTTGCTCTCGCCCTAGAGAGCGCGGGTGACGCGCCCTCCCCACCCTTTCAGTTTTCCAGCTTACCGCGCCTTTCTTCTCTCCCGGCTGGCAATGGTCATCGCGCAGGAAGCGATGGTGGTTGCGATTGGCTGGCAGGTCTATGACCTGTCCCGTCAAACGATGGGGCTCAAAGAGTCCGCGTTTCGACTCGGGCTGATCGGCGTCGTGCAGTTCTTACCGCTGTTGCTGCTCACGCTGGTCGTGGGCTGGGTGGCCGATCATGTCGACCGCCGCCGGATTGCCTGGATGGTTACGGCGCTTCAAATCGGCTGCGCTGCCGTCCTGGGTGTCCTCAACCATCTGGATGCAATGGGCCTTCCCGCGCTCTTCTTGGTGGCGGCGCTGCTGGGGGTTGCGCGAGCATTTGCCGGCCCCGTGTTCAGCGCGCTCGGACCCAATCTCGTGCCGCCCGAAGTCCTGCCCCGGGCGATCGCGTTCAACGCCACCGCCTGGCAGGTTGGCGTGATCGTCGGTCCGGCGTTGAGCGGCTATCTTTATGCGGCTGGGCATTCGCTCCCCTATTTCGCGGCTGCAGGGCTATTCGCATCGGCTCTGATCCTCCTGTTCACGATCGGCAAGGTGCCGCGCCCGACCACCGACCGCTCCGGCTCGGCATGGCGGCAGATGGTGGAAGGGCTACGATATGTGCGGCGCAATCGCCTTGTTCTGGGATCAATTTCGCTTGATCTCTTCGCGGTTCTGCTTGGCGGCGCTACGGCTATGCTTCCGATATATGCGCGCGACATTCTCCACACCGGCCCCGAAGGGCTTGGCCACTTGCGCGCTGCTCCCGCCGTCGGAGCCGGTATTATTGCATTGTGGCTGAGCATACGCCCGCTCCGGCATAATGTCGGGCCGATCATGCTGGGGGGCGTGGCTCTGTTTGGAATCTCGACGATTGTTTTCGGGCTCTCACGCTCCGAGCCGCTTTCATTGCTTTGCCTGGCGGTGCTCGGCGCTGGCGATATGGTGTCTGTATTCGTGCGCCAATCGTTGGTACAGATTTACACCCCAGACGCGATGCGAGGCCGGGTGAGTGCCGTTTCTACCCTGTTCATTTCCGGATCCAACGAGTTGGGCGAAGCGGAATCTGGGCTGATCGCCTCGCTGATAGGGCCCGTGGCTGCCGTTATCGTTGGCGGTTTCGGTGCGCTCGTCGTGACGATATTATGGGCACGATGGTTCCCGGAGCTGCGCCGTGCGCGCAGCTTCGATCCGCCGCCGGGCCTGGCAGTGCAACAGCAAGCGGAGACCGCCACATGAAAGTTGCGAATATTCTCGAAACGATCGGCAATACGCCGCACATCAGGGTGCAGCGTTTGTTTGGATCGGATGCCGAAGTCTGGATCAAATCGGAGCGTGCCAACCCTGGCGCATCGATCAAGGACCGGATCGCGCTCGCAATGGTGGAGGACGCCGAGAAGTCCGGGAAGCTTAAGCCCGGCGGCACGATCATTGAGCCGACCTCGGGCAATACCGGCATCGGCCTTGCCATGGTCGCGGCCGTCAAGGGCTACAAGCTGGTTCTGGTCATGCCCGAGTCGATGTCGCTCGAACGCCGCCGACTGATGCTGGCCTATGGCGCGAGCTTCGATCTGACGCCGCGCGAGAAAGGAATGAAGGGCGCGATCGAACGGGCGCTCCAGCTCATCGAGGAAACGCCTGGCTCCTGGATGCCGCAGCAGTTCGAAAACCCGGCCAATATCGACGTTCACGTCAAGACCACCGCCGAGGAAATCTACGCTGACTTCAAGGACAGCCCGATCGATGCGCTCATCACGGGCGTCGGCACGGGCGGCCACATCACTGGTTGCGCCGAAGTGCTCAAGAAGCGCTGGCCGGCTTTGAAGGTGTTCGCCGTCGAGCCGACGCTGTCGCCAGTCATCTCGGGTGGCGCGCCTGGTCCGCACCCGATCCAGGGCATCGGCGCCGGCTTCGTCCCCGCCAATCTCCACACCCAGTTCCTCGACGGCGTCATTCAGGTCGATCCGGCACAGGCCAAGGAAATGGCCCGCCGTGCCGCCCGCGAGGAAGGCGTGCTGGTCGGCATTTCATCCGGAGCGACACTTCAGGCGATCGCGCAAAAACTCGCAGAGCTGCCGAAGGGAAGCCGCGTGCTGGGCTTCAACTACGACACGGGCGAGCGCTATCTCTCCGTACCGGACTTCCTACCCGAGTGAACGCCGACCTCATGCGCAGGCCGATGATGATGCGGCCTGCGTACGGGGATCCGGTGCGCCCCGGCGCTTATGCCTGTCCGAGCTTCGTGCCCTGTCGGCCCGCGATCTCGACGACATATTGCCAGGCAACCCGGCCTGAGCGGCTGCCGCGCTGGGTCGCCCAGCTGATCGCGTCCTGCGGATCAACGCTGAGGCCGAAACGGGCTGCATAAGCCTCGACCATCGCCACATAGGTCGGCTGGTCGCAAACGTGAAAACCGAGCGAGAGACCGAAGCGATCGGACAAGGCAAGCTTGTCATCCACCACATCGCGCGGGTTGATGGGGCT
>CBFRWL010000072.1:0-9708 GCA_965727025.1 uncultured Sphingomonas sp. | reverse complement strand
CCTCATTGGCAACGAACAGCGTCTTGCCGTCATTGGAGAGGAACATCTGCTCGGGATCCTCGCCCGAGGGCAGGTTGGCGACGATCTTTCCGGTCGCGCGGTCGATCATCTGAACGGCATGATCGGCGCTTGCGCACAGGAACAGATAGCGCCCGTCCTTCGAAAGCAGAATGCCTCTGGCACGGCCGCCGGTGGGCCATGTCGCCACCGGTTTCAAAGCTGTTGTATCGATCACGCTGATGCTGCCGCCTCGCTCGTTGGAAACGTAAAGCGTTTCCGCGCCCGCCGGCGCGGAGGATGCCATCAGCAAGGATATCAGCAGGCCCTTCATCAGGTCTTTCCCTTATAGGGGCCAAATAAAGACGGGCATAGAACCAAAGACCAATGGGCAGAAGAATAAGCTGCCATAAACTGTCCGAAGCAGATGAATTCAGGCGAGGATTTATGCGTATCGAACCTTCGAAGGCAGCGCTCATCGTGGCGGCTTCTCTATTTGGCTTTGGCATGGCCAGCAGCTTGATGGCGCATGGCAATGTAACGCCGCAGCCGGTGGACACCTCGGGATTGCCGGACATCGGCGAGGCATGGCTGCAGCATAACCCCTATCGCGGCAACGCAACCGCAGCAAAGATCGGCGAATCCGCCTATGGCCAGAATTGCGCACGCTGCCATGGGCTCGATGCGGAATCAGGCGGCATCGCCCCTGATCTGCGTTACCTTGAGCTTGGCGATAGCGGCGACGAATGGTTCGTCCAACGTTACCAGCATGGCTCTTCACACGACGGCAAGGTCTACATGCCGCCGATGGGCGAAGTGCTTGGGCAGAAGGCGGGCTGGGCGATCCGGACCTGGCTCGAGACCAAGCATCAGGATTGATCGATGCTGACCCGGCGTGGATTGCTCTCGGGATTGGGTGCCGCATCCGCGGCGGCGCTGTTTGCCGCACGGATTGGCGCTGCCCCGCTCGCCAAGGTCAAGGCCATCGGCACGCTGCGGGTTGCGCTCTATAAGGATAATCGTCCTTGGTCCTGGGCCGAAGGCGGTAGGATTCTCGGTATCGATGCCGAAATCGCGCGCGCTATCGCCCACAAGCTGGGTGTTTCGATCGATCTCGCTGAAATCTCCGCCGACGAAAGCGTCGACGATGATTTGCGCAATGCCGTGTGGAAGGGCGGCTTGCTTGGCTTCCAGCCGGCCGACATCATGCTGCACATCCCGTTCGACCGGACATTTGCAAGCCGAAACGATCAGGTGGCGATCATAGCGCCTTATTATCGGGAAAATTTCCAATTTGCCTGCCGGCGCGGCGAGATCGATTGCGACGGATCGCCTGCCGCCTGGCGCGGCAGGAAGCTGGCGGCAGAGCTCGACAGCATCCCCGATTTCTATTTGATCGGGGCGCTCGGCGGCAGTCTTTCCAAGGATGTCGTTCATTATCCCACGGGGTGGGATGCCGTTTCCGCCATGATCCAGGGCAGCGCCGATGGCGTGCTCGCGACGCGCGCGCAGATCGACGCGGGCGTAAAGGGACAGACCCTGATCGATCGCCGCAGGATGCCGCTTCCGGCGTTCACCTCGGCGGGTTGGGATATCGGCATGGCGGTCAAGGAAAACAGCCGGACGCTCGGCGATGCGGTCGAGGAGATGGTGGCGGCGATGGCGGCCTCGGGTGAGCTGAAATCGATATTTGCGCAGCAGGGAGTCGAATGGATCAACGCGAAGGCGGCAGGCTGAGCCGACCTAAGGTGCAATTGTCCGCGCTGGGCGCAGGCATAGTCTGATCGTCCGAAGGCTGTTTTTCCGCCTGATCAATGGGGAGGATGGAATGAACGTGATGATGCGATCACTGCTCGGCGTCGCGGCGTTGGCATTGGCGGGCGCGGGCTCGGCGGTTGTAGCGGCGGATGGGCCGACCGACGCTGATCTCGTCAATGATGCCGCGTCGACCGGCGATGTGCTGACGAACGGGATGGGGCCGCGGGCGCAGCGTTTCAGCCCGCTCAGTGAAATCAATGCGAGCAATGTCGCAAAGCTGGTGCCGGCCTTCTCGGCCTCGCTCGGCGGCGAGAAGCAGCGCGGCCAGGAATCGCAGCCGATCGTCTATGACGGCACGATCTACGTGACCGGCTCCTATTCGCGCGTCTTCGCGTTCGATTCCCGCACCGGCGAAGAAAAGTGGGAATATGATGCGCGCCTGCCCGACGGCATCATGCCTTGCTGCGACGTGGTCAATCGCGGTGCGGCGATCTATGGCGACAAGATCATCTTCGCGACGCTCGATGCACGCCTCGTCGCGCTCAACCGCCACACCGGCAAGGTGATCTGGAACAAGCAGATCGCCGATTATCAGGCCGGCTACAGCGCCACTGCAGCGCCGCTGATCGTCAAAGGCATGGTCATCACCGGCAATTCCGGCGGCGAATTCGGCATCGTCGGCGCGGTCGAGGCGCGCGACGTGAACACCGGCGAACTGATCTGGCGCCGGCCCACCATCGAAGGGAATATGGGCACGCTGCGCGGCAAGGATAACGGCATCACCGGCAAGACCAACGCCAGCTGGCCAGGCGATCTGTGGAAGACGGGCGGCGGCGCGACCTGGCTCGGCGGCACCTACGATCCGGAAACGAACCTGATTTACTTCGGCACCGGCAACCCTGCGCCATGGAACAGCCATCTGCGCAAGGGTGACAATCTTTACACCAGCTCCACGCTTGCGCTCGATCCCGACACCGGCGTGATCAAGTGGCATTTTCAGACGACACCGCACGACGGTTGGGATTTCGACGGCGTCAACGAATTCATTCCGTTCGATGCCACCGTCAACGGCAAGCCGATGAAGCTTGGCGCGAAAGCCGATCGCAACGGCTATTTCTTCGTCCTCGATCGCACCAACGGCAAGTTCATCAGCGCCAACAAGTTCGTGATGAAGACGACATGGGCGGACGGCTTCGACAAGAATGGCCGGCCCAAATATATCGATGCCAACCGTCCCGGCGCGCCGACCGCCGAGAAGGGAACGACCGTCTTTTCATCGCCCAGCTTCCTTGGCGGCAAGAACTGGATGCCGATGGCGTACAGCCAGGATACCGGCCTGTTCTACATTCCCTCCAACGATTGGGGCATGGATATCTGGAATGAGCCGATCGCCTATAAGAAGGGCGCGGCCTATCTCGGCGCCGGCTTCACCATCAAGCCGATCGCCGACGATCATATCGGCGCGCTGCGCGCGATGGATCCGAAGACTGGCAAGATCGTGTGGGAATATAAGAACAAGGCGCCCCTGTGGGGCGGCGTGCTCACCACCGCCGGCAACCTTGTCTTCACCGGCACGCCCGAAGGCTATCTGAAGGCGTTCGATGCCAAGACCGGCACGGAACTGTGGAAATTCCAGACCGGCTCGGGCGTGGTCGGCTCTCCGGTCACGTGGGAGCAGGATGGCGAGCAATATGTGGCGGTGATGTCCGGCTGGGGCGGCGCGGTGCCGCTGTGGGGCGGCGAAGTCGCCAAGACGTTCAAGGATATCAATCAGGGCGGCTCCCTCTGGGTGTTCAAGTTGCCCAAATAAGGAAGGTGATGGCATGATCGTCATGGGGCGCGGAAATTATCAACGGCGGCTTGCCGCGCCCCCTGTCATTCTGGATTACCGACAGCGGGGACAGGAGATGCACGACGATTTGGGCACCGGCGCAATGATGGAACGGGTGCTCATCATCGATGATCACCCGCTGGTGCGCGATGGCCTGCGCAGCGTAGTCGCCGTCAGCTTCGATGGCTGCGAGATCCATGAGGCCTCCTCGCTTGAGGAAGCGCTTGCCACGCTCGAGAAGCAAAGCAACTTCGACCTGATACTGCTGGATCTCAACATTCCCGACGTGAAGCGGCTGGATGGATTGCGCCTGCTGCGCTCGCGCTATCCCATCCTGCCGGTGGCGATGGTCTCCGGTGCGTTCGATCGCGCGATCGTGCGGGAGGCGCTCGCAGCGGGTGCAGCCGGCTTCATTCCCAAATCGCTCAGGCGCAGCGCTATCATGGAGGCACTGCGTCGTATCATTTCCGGCGAGATTTATCTGCCCGAAGTCATCGGCGAGGCGACGGAGGCATCCGCCGAGGAAAGCGACATCTTGAACCGTATCGACAGCCTTACGCCGCAGCAGCGAACCGTACTGGTCCATCTCGTCAACGGAAGGCTTAACAAGCAGATCGCCCACGATCTCGGCGTCTCGATGACGACGGTGAAAGCCCATGTCTCCGCGATCCTGCAGAAGCTTGGCGTGTTCAGCCGGACCCAGGCGGTCATCAAGGCCAATCAGGTCCATTTCACCGGCGAGTGAAACCCGTCAGTGCAGCATCGTTCTCAATAGCGCGCGAAGCTGCGCCGGCTTCACCGGCTTGTTGAGCAGCGGAATATCCTGCGCCTCCATCTTGGCCTTGAGCTTCTCGCTCCGGTCGGCGGAAATCATGATCGCCGGAATCGTCCCGCCAAAATAGCGGTTGAGATCCTCGACTGCCTGATCGCCGGTTTCATCGCCTTTCAGATGATAGTCCACCAGGATGATGTCCGGCTTCTCGCCCTCCTTATATCGCGCGATTGCCTCGCTCACACCGTCCGCACTCACCACTGAGCAGCCCCAGCCGTTCAGCAAGGTGCGCATGCCAATCTGAATGGCGCGTTCATTGTCGACCACAAGGATCGAAAGCCCCCGCATCGAACGATCTCGCCCCGAAATCTCCTGCAGGTCTTCGTTGTCCGCAAGCTCTTGACCGATTGGGACGACGATCGAGAAGGTGGATCCCTTTCCCGGCGTGGAGCGTAGCGTTACCGCATGGCCAAGCATGTCGCTCGCGCGCTTCACGATGGCGAGACCAAGGCCTTTGCCGCTCTGGCGCGTGTCAAGCCTCCGGAATTCCTCAAACACCAGGGCCTGCTTGTCTTCAGGAATGCCGCAGCCGCTGTCTTCAACGCTGATCAGAACATTCTTCTCCTTGACCTCTACGCGTGCCGATACGGTTCCCTTCTGCGTGTAACGAATTGCGTTGGAGATGAAGTTCTGGAGAATGCGGCGCAGCAAGCGGATATCGGACTTCACCCACACAGGATCGGCAGCGACCGAAAGCTGAAGTCCTCCCGATTGCGCCATCGGCCGGAATTCCACGAGCAGCGTATCGAGCAGCTTGTCGATTCTGAAGTTGGCGATTTCGGGGTTGATCGCACCTGCATCGAGTCGGCTGATTTCCAGCAACGCCTCGAGCAGGTCTTCGACCGAATCGAGCGCCGTCGACGTTTGGTTGACCAACGCCCGCGTCGGCAGCGCCAACCGGCGATCCCCAAGTGCAGCGACGAACAGCCGCGCCGCGTTGAGCGGCTGGAGCAGATCATGGCTCGCCGCTGCAAGAAAGCTGGTCTTGGAAAGATTGGCTTTTTCCGCCGCCGTCTTCGCTTCCAGCAATTCGGATTCGATCTGACGCCGCTCGGCCACTTCCTCTTCGAGCTGTCGGTTGACTGCGATCAGCTGACTGGTGCGCTCCGAGACATGGCGTTCCAGCGCCTCGGCGGTATCGCGCAGGCTTTCCTGCGCGAGCAGCATATCCGTGACGTCCGCGAATCCGATCACCTGACCGCCCCGCTCCATCGCCGTGCTGCGGATCTCGATATGCCGGTCACCCGCCTGACAAAGCTGCTGCACGCGCGGGGTGCCTTCGGCATATTCGCGCCACTCAAGGCATCCGCCATCATCGATCCCAAGCTTCGTCCGGCACCAGAAGATCAGCGCCTGATGCGTGGCGATCGTCTGGCTCCAGCCTTCCGGCAGCTCGAGCAGGCGCTGGAGCGCGTCGTTCCAGGCCGACAACCGTCCGTCGGGCGCGAACACGCAGACGCCTTCCGACAGATTGTCGAGCGTCGCCTGCAGGATGAGGTTGCGTTCGGCCAGTTCACGCGCGCGATTGCGAGCATCCTCCGATTTGACCTCGGTGATGTCGGTGTAGATGCCGACGATGCCACCTTCACTGGTCCGAAGCTCGTTGATCTGGACCCAGCGCCCGTCCGCAAGCGCCTGCACATGCCCGCCCTCCGCGACGCCATGCCGCGCCAGGCGATCGGATACCCAGCGATCCGGCGCTACGAGCGAGCCGATCGGCCGCTCATATTCCACCGCCATGTGCGCCATCTCGTCGAAGGTCATGCCCTCGCGGATTCGCCCCGCCATTTCCGGCCAGAAGCCCAAATAAGCTTCGTTGAAGAGCACCAGCCGGTCTTCGGCGTCGAACAGGATGAAGCCTTCGTTGATCGAATCGATCGCATCGCGCAGTCGCATCCGCGCGGCGTCGGCAGATTCATGTGCCGCGCCGAGATCGGCATTGGCCTGCGCCAGCTTGCCAAGCGCATCCTCGAGCGCGCTGGTGCGCTCGCGGACCATGACTTCCAGCGAAATCGCGGTCTCGAACATGGAGAAGGCACTACCGGCCATGTCGCTCGATCGCTCGACGCGATCCATGAGCGCGGCATTGATTTTGCGCAGCTTCCGAATTTCCTCGCGCAGCACGGCCACCTCCGAATTCTTCTCCGGCCGGTCATCGAAATTGCGCGCGGCGCCGCTCATCGCCCGATCGCAAGTCCGCTGAAAGTCTGGTTCACATGCAGGGCGTGATATTGCTCGCCATAAGTGTTGAAGCCGACGACCCTGTGCTCGCTGTAAAGCTTCGACACATCACGGCTGATCTGGCGCTGCTCGGCGTCGATGCGGTTCAGGACGCAATCGAACGCGAGGATCCTGTCCACGTTGCCGATCTGGTCCCGGATCTTGGCGAACAGCTTTTCCATGCAGGCAATGCGGTCCAGCGGTTCGCCGATGGTGAGCACGATGCCTTCGTCGATAGCGCAGTAGAAGGACAGGCTGCCGTCGGGATTGGCGCTCTGGATCGAACGGACATGATATTCCCCGCCGGCGCGTACCATCGGCGGATGCGCGGCATAGAATTCAACGCCGAGCGCTTCGCCGGCATGGCCCGCCAGCCTGAGATATTCGGCGGCGGCGGGTTCGGCGTTGATCTCCGTTACGATGCGATCCTGCGAGATTGCCCCGGTGACGACCATCTTGGACGCACCGGGTTGGTAATGCTGGGACTTGAAGACGTGCATGGGTCGCGCCGACGACAGGATGGCGACCACCCCCGCCCGCTGGTGGAAGCGCCCACCGTCGAAAATGGCCGTTTCCCGAAATGCCAGGCCATCACCGGATGACCCGCCGATCAACGGGATATCCCCCAGCGCGTCTTGGATGGTCATCGTGAGCAATTCTTCGCGATGCGAGAGGCCGTCGACGAGAAAAAGGGCTACGTGATTGATCTTCTCGCCAAGTTGGCGGCTGTCGCGATCCGCAATGGCAGCAAGAGCCCGTATCGCTTCGCGCGCCGAGACTGGGTCGAAATTCTCGACGTCGTCAAAGCAATGGGAAACGAAGTGAAATGCCGAGCGTGGGAATCCTATACATGTTAAACTGTCCTGATCGTAACCTGCTTCGGTAAGCTCCCCCGAACTCGTGCAACCGATCACAGGCAACCCCTCGCTGTTGAGGTTGATCGCTTTCGCCAAGGCATCACGATCATATCGATGCGAACAGAAAATCAGCAACCCAGCGAGCGGATCGTCGCCGATCTGGCGCATGATCTCCTCCATCGCCGTACGCGGATCTTCCGAATGGCTGGACGCAAAGACAGTCCCTACCGCTAATGCCGACATACCCTCTCCGCCTTATTTTTTCGGTGGAGTTATGCACCTTCCGATGATGGCTTGCCATCGTCATTGAACAATCTTCGCCGCTTGGTTTGAAGGATTGTCCAAACAGCCAGCACGATCAACGGCGCGGCAATCCCAAGTATCGACGTCGGCGAAAGATAGGGCCAAACATGCTCGGCCGCCTTGAGCGGATACGAGACCAGTCCCAGCAGATAATAGCTGATGGCCACCGCCGACAGGCCTTCGACCAGATGCTGCAAGCGCAACTGCATGCGCGTGCTGCGATCCATCGATGCCAGCAGCCGCCCATTCTGATTCTCGATGTGGGTCTCGATGCGGGTCCGCAGCAAATTGGTGAATTGCGAAGCCCGCCCGTTCAACAACGCGAGACGCTGAGTCAGAGCGGCGCAGGTCCGCACCGCCGGATTGAAGCGCCGGCTCGTAAAATCGGCGAGCGATTGAAAGCCGCTGATGGGTTGCACCTGCAACTCCTCAAGCCGCTCGGCGACGATCACCGCATAGGCCGCCGTCGCGCTCATGCGGAAATCGGTTTCGGCCGCGATCGAGACGAGTTGCTCGGTCTGCCTAGACAATGCCAGCAGCAGGTCGTCGTCGCGCTGGTGGCCGTCCAGCATTTTACGCCCGGTCTCGCCCAATATTTGCTCGATATCGTCCAGACGCGGCCAAACCGCCCGCGCGACCGGCAGCCCGACGAGCGCCAGGTTGCGGTAATTGCCAAGCTCTTGAAGCCGTTGCACACAACTCGCAAGCTCGGCGGTTGGCAGCCCGTTCGCGGCTACGACGAGACGCCCATAGCCATCGTCATGAATTCTGAAGTCGCTCCAGATCCGAGCTCCTCCGGCGACCCGGCAGGAAATAAGATCGGATGCTTTAAATTCGGCTTCCTCAACGAACCTCCGGGCGGCCTCATCATCTGCAACGACGACAAGGCGCGTCGCGCGCATGACTCCGCCCGGAAGCGCCTCCGCCCAGGCGAACGCCTCGGCTCCGTCGCCGCTATCGGGCCGAATCCAGCCCTCCGAGGTCGCCGCGCTTCCGGTCAACGTCACCGTGACGGTGCTGGCCTCGCTGTGGCGTTCCCAGGACGCCCGAACGTCGGAGGACCACCGGCCTTCGCGATGGCGCGCACCCGTGGAGGGGCCCTGCCCCGGCAAGGTTTCGATCGATGCCAGTTCGGCGATCCTGTCCGGCGTCGCGACGAGACGGACAAGTTGAAATATCTGGGCCGGAACCGTGAAAGGCGGCAACCGCCGCAAATGCATCTCGCCCACAATCTCGCGCCGCCATGGATGTTCGAAAAAGGACGGCTTCGATGGCATTCAAATTCCCCGCGCTGGTTCTCCGGCAGCCGTCAATCTATCGCATTCCTCGTCCGTGAAAACCCGCGAGCGAATGATGAAGCGCACGCCTTGCGGACTTTCCAGCGACATGCCAGCGCCGCGGCCCGGAACGACATCGATCGTGATCTGGGTATGCCGCCAATATTCGAATTGGGCAGCCCCGATCCAGACCGGCACGTCTCCGGCGACATGGCCGAGCAACACGTCCTGCGCGCCGACCTTGAACTCGCCGCGCGGAAAGCACATCGGCGCCGATCCGTCACAGCACCCGCCCGACTGATGGAACATCAACGGCCCATGCACGGCCGTAAGTTGCTCGATCAATGCATCGGCCTCGGGCGTCGACAGGATACGCTGCGGCGGATTGGGCATGCATCCCTCCCCCAAAAAATTGACGGACGCCCGAAGACGCCCGTCCAGTTAAGCCATGCAAAAAGGAAACATTAGCTGACGTTCATGCCATTATTCAGAAGAAACCGAGCGCCTTCGGGCTGTAGCTAACCAGCAGATTCTTGGTCTGTTGATAATGATCGAGCATCATCTTGTGGTTCTCGCGCCCGATGCCCGACTGCTTGTAGCCGCCGAACGCCGCATGGGCTGGATAGGCGTGGT
>CBFRWL010000071.1:0-9720 GCA_965727025.1 uncultured Sphingomonas sp. | reverse complement strand
GCCCGCGCGCCCTCGATCATGCCGACGCTGTTGTGGCGCAGCGCCTTGAGCACCGTCTCCACGATCGCCTCGGCATCGAGGCCGGCCTCGGCATATTGCAGCTCCGGCTTTTCATGATCCTGAAAGATGTCGGGCAGCCGCATGGTCCGCAGCTTGAGGCCGCCGTCGATCAGGCCCTCGTCCGATGCCAGGGTGAGTACGTGCGCGCCGAGCCCGCCGATCGCGCCTTCCTCGATCGTCACCGCCACCTCATGGGTGGTGAGCAGCTTGCGGATCAGCGCCTCGTCGAGCGGCTTGGCGAAACGGAGATCGGCGACCGTGGTCGAAAGCCCCTGCGCGTCGAGCCGGTCGGCGGCGCGGCACGCCTCTTCGAGGCGGGTGCCCAGCGAAAGAATCGCAATCTTCTTGCCTTCGCGAACGATGCGGCCCTTGCCGATCTCAAGCGCTTCGGGCGTGGCGGGAATCGCGATGCCGGTGCCGTTGCCGCGCGGATAGCGGACCGCGATCGGGCCTTTGTCGTAAAGCGCCATGGTACGCACCATGTGCGTCAACTCGGCTTCGTCGGCGGCGGCCATCACCACGAAATTGGGCAGCGTCGCCAGATAGGTGATGTCGAAGCTGCCGGCATGGGTGGCGCCGTCCGCGCCGACCAACCCGGCGCGGTCCATCGCGAAGCGCACCGGCAGGTTCTGGATCGCGACGTCATGGACAACTTGGTCATAGGCGCGTTGCAGAAAGGTCGAATAGATCGCGCAGAAGGGGCGGTAGCCCTGCGCCGCAAGCCCGGCAGCGAACGTCACCGCATGCTGCTCGGCAATGCCGACGTCGAAGAAACGGTCCGGGAAGCGCGCCTCGAATTTGTCGAGGCCGGTGCCTGAAGGCATTGCCGCCGTAATGGCGCACACCTTCGAATCGCGCTCCGCCTCGGCCAGCATCGCCTGGGCAAAGACCGCCGTATAGCTCGGCGGCCCCGGAGGCGCCTTGGCCTGCACGCCCGAGATCACGTCGAATTTCTGGACGCCATGATATTTGTCAGCGGCCGCTTCGGCGGGGGCATAGCCCTTGCCCTTCTGCGTTACGACGTGGACGAGGATCGGGCCTTCCTCCGCGTCGCGGACATTTTCCAGCACCGGCAGCAGATGCTCGAGATTATGGCCGTCGACCGGGCCTACATAATAAAAGCCGAGTTCTTCGAAGAGCGTGCCGCCGGTCGCGAGCCCGCGCGCGAATTCGTCCGTCTTGCGCGCCGCGTCGTGGAGCGAGCGCGGCAGCTTGCGCGCGATGCGCTTGGCGAGATCGCGCAGGCTCAGGAACGGCCGCGACGAAACGATCTGCGCCAGATAGGCCGAAAGCGCGCCGACCGGGGGCGCGATCGACATGTCATTGTCGTTGAGGATCACGATCAGGCGATTGCCGGCCTGCTTGGCGTTGTTCATCGCCTCATAGGCCATGCCTGCGGACATCGCGCCGTCACCGATGACCGCGATCGCCTTGCCGGGCTTGTTGTCCAGCTTGTTGGCGACGGCAAAGCCGAGCGCGGCTGAGATCGAGGTCGAGCTGTGCGCGGCGCCGAACGGATCATATTCGCTTTCGCTACGCTTGGTGAAGCCGGAAAGCCCGCCGCCCTGGCGCAGCGTGCGGATGCGGTCGCGCCGCCCGGTCAGGATCTTGTGGGGATAGGCCTGGTGGCCCACATCCCAGATCAGCACGTCATTGGGCGTGTCGAACACATAATGAAGCGCGACCGTGAGTTCCACAACGCCAAGCCCAGCGCCCAGATGCCCGCCCGTAACGGAGACCGCCGAGATCGTTTCCTGCCGCAACTCGTGCGCAAGTTGCGTGAGCTGGCCAGGATCAAGCCCGCGCAGTTCCGCGGGGGAGGAAATCTTGTCAAGCAACGGTGTATGAAATGGATCGGAACCGGACACGCAATTTCCTTTCCTGCGCCCCATAACCAATTGGCAGCACCAGCGAAACCCGCTCTGGCTGCTTAATTGACCTTTCTACAGTTGACGCAACGCCCCCTTACCTCGATCACCGGGCGATCAGGGGTGAACCCCTGCGCCTCCGATGCGCGGCGAAGCGCGGCGGTAAGCCCGTCATCGTCGATATGAGTCGTGCGGCCGCACTGATCACAGACCAGAAAGATGCAATCATGCCGGCAGGCCGGGTGGGCGTTGACCAGATAGGCATTGGCGCTTTCGATCCGGAGCGCCAGGTTGGCCGATACGAACAGGTCGAGAATGCGATAGATGCTGTTCGCCGCGATCCGCCGGCCCTCGGCCTGCGAGACCGCTTCGGCGATGTCATAGGCCGAGGCTGGCTGGGAAAAGCCGGAAAGCGCGTTGAACACTGCCGCGCGCATCGGGGTCCACTGTTCGCCTGAACGTTCGAGCGCATTCTGCGCTGCTTCGGCGAGCGGAGCGCCCTCATACATCCTGTGCACATGCCCCATCCCTTGAATTTAGGCGGAGGCGTCTTCCGCTGCAACCGCAATGGCGATTGTTCCTAACTTATGACGGGATCGATGCACTTATCCCACATCAGCGAGCATTGGCGGTTGACCGAATCGCCGTGAGCGTCCAAGCCGATGACGCCGTCGGAGGAAACTTCGCTGGCCGCGCGGGAGAGCGTCGCCGGACCCTGGTCCGGAGGCCGCCGAAGGAGCAACCACCCCGGAATCTCTCAGGTCAAAGGACCGCGCGGATAGAGGAACGGCACTCTGGAAAGCGCTCCGGCTTCACGCCGGGGCCACCGAAGGGGTAACCTCGGCCCGGCCGGGGGAAAGCTCTCAGGTTCCGTGACAGAGGGGGTTGTAGGTCATGAACGGTTTCGGCCGGCCATGATGCGACCCGAACTGTCAGGAGACCGTGATGAGCGTAGCTGAAGCCGAAACCGGAGCCGAAATTCAGGATCAGGCGCTTGCGCTCGATGCGTGGCATCGCGGCCGCGGTGCGCGGATGGTCTCCTTCGCCGGCTACCAGATGCCGATCCAATATGAAGGCATCATCGCCGAGCATTTGTGGACCCGCGCGCATGCCGGTCTGTTCGACGTCAGTCACATGGGCCAGCTCAACATTTCAGGCGAGGGGGCAGATGCCGCGCTTGAGGCGCTGTTGCCCGGCGACATCAAGGGAATTGCCCCCAATCGTATCCGATATTCGCTGCTGCTCGCGCAAAATGGCGGCATTTTGGACGATCTTATGGTGACGCGGCTGCCTTCGGGCGCGTTTTATGTCGTCGTCAACGGCGCCACCAAATATGACGACATCGCCCATCTTCATGAGCATCTACCCGAGGCCGTCACGCTCAATCATATGGACGAGCAAGCCTTGCTCGCGCTGCAAGGCCCCGAAGCGGTGGCCGCGTTCGCGCGGATCGTGCCGGAGGTCGAAACGCTGACCTTCATGACCGCAGGCGCGTTCGACTGGCAAGGGACGCCGCTCTGGATCAGCCGTTCCGGCTATACCGGCGAGGATGGCCTCGAGATCTCTGTGCCGGCCGACAAGGCAGAGGCGCTGGCGGAGCGGATCTGCGCCGAGCCCGAAGTGAAGCCGATCGGGCTCGGCGCGCGCGATTCGCTGCGGCTGGAGGCAGGCCTCCCGCTCTATGGCCATGATCTCGATACGCAGACCACCCCGGTCATGGCCGATCTCGGTTTCGCGATTCCCAAGCGGCGGCGCGAGGAAGGCGGCTTTCCGGGCGCCGACCGTATCCGTATCGAGCGCGAGCAGGGGCCGGTGCAAAAGCGCGTCGGCTTGCTGGTCGAAGGACGTCAGCCGGTGCGCGAAGGCGCGCTCGTGCTGGACGGCGAAGGCAATGAGGTCGGCAAAGTTACGAGCGGGGGCTTTTCGCCTTCGCTCGAGCGGCCGATCGCGATGGCCTATGTGCCGCTCGCGAGCGCTCAGCCCGGCGCCGCCGTGCGGCTCGAGCAGCGCAGCAAGATCTTTCAGGCAACGGTCGCTCCGCTGCCGTTCGTCCCGCACCGTTATCACCGCTAAGGAGCCCCGCAGATATGACCCTTTATTTCACCAAGGATCATGAATGGATTTCGGTCGACGGCGACAGCGCCACCGTCGGCATCACCGATTATGCGCAGGCGCAGCTGGGCGATGTCGTGTTCGTCGAAGTGCCGCCGGCCGGAACCGAAGTGGCAAAGGGCAAGGAAGCCGCGGTGGTCGAATCGGTGAAGGCCGCTTCCGATGTCTACGCGCCCGTTTCGGGCCAGGTGACCGAAGGCAATGGCGCGCTGGAGGCCGATCCCGCGCTCGTCAACACGTCGCCGGAGGCGGAAGGCTGGTTCTTCAAGCTCAAGCTCAGCGACCCTGCCGAACTCCAAGGGCTGATGGACGCGAATGCTTACAAGGCGTTCGTGGAGTCGCTGTGAGCGAGGTCAACGCCACCAGCCGCTGGGAGCCTCAGGATTACGCGACGAATGCGGCGTTCGTGCCGGCGCTCGGCGCACCGGTGCTGGCGCTGCTCGATCCCCGGCCCGGCGAGCATATTCTCGATCTCGGCTGTGGCGATGGCGTGTTGACGGTGAAGCTGATTGAAGCTGGCGCGACCGTCGTCGGCGTCGATGCGTCGGACACGATGATCGCGGCTGCCCGTGAGCGCGGGGTCGATGCGCGCGTCTCAGACGGGCAATCGCTCGCCTTTGACGGTGAGTTCGATGCCGCATTCTCCAACGCGGCGCTGCATTGGATGCTCGACAAGGCCGCAGTCGCCGCTGGCGTGTTCCGCGCGCTCAAGCCGGGCGGCCGCTTCGTCGGCGAGATGGGCGGTCATGGCAATGTCGCCACGATCTGGCGCGGCTTGCGGGAGGAGCTTGCCAAGCGCGGGCATGCCATTCCGGGCGAAACCCATTGGTATCCGACAATCGAGGACTTTGCCGCCACTTATGGCAGGGCAGGCTTCGTCGACATCGACGCGCAACTGATTCCGCGCCCGACGCCCTTGCCGGCTGGTGTGGCAGGCTGGCTCAGAACCTTCCGCGCCGGCCTGATGGATCATGCCGGTATTGGTGATGCCGAACAGGCGGAGATTGCAACCGCTGTAGAGGCTCGTCTCGCGCCCGAGCTGCGGCAGCCCGACGGAACCTGGCTTGCCGATTATGTCCGCCTCCGCTTCACGATGAGAAAGCCCCATTGATGCGCTATCTTCCGCTTACCGACGCCGACCGGCGCGACATGCTCTCCGTGATCGGCGCGAGCTCGATCGACGATCTGTTCCGTGACGTGCCTGAAGCCGCCCGCCTGTCCGGCCCCATCGCCGGACTGGCCGATCATGCGCCGGAAATCGCAGTGGAGCGGCAGTTGAGCGCCCTCGCGCGCAAAAATCTGGCGGCGGGGGAGGCGCCTTTCTTCCTCGGCTGCGGTGCGTACAAACATCATGTTCCTGCGAGCGTCGACCATCTCATCCAACGTGGCGAGTTTCTGACCGCTTACACGCCGTATCAGCCCGAAATCGCGCAGGGCACGCTTCAGGTGCTGTTCGAGTTTCAGACCCAGGTGGCGCGGCTGTTCGGCTGCGATGTCGCCAATGCCTCGATGTATGACGGCTCGACCGCATGCTGGGAAGCGATCGGCATGGCGCGGCGCATCACCCGGCGCTCGAAGGCGCTGCTGTCCGCGGGTCTGCATCCGCATTATGTGTCGATTGCCAGGACGATGGCGCGGTTCACCGGCGACACGCTGGATTATCGAGCGCCCGAGCTCACCCCCGGCGCGCCCGGTGACGATCTTGGTCGCCTGCTGGCCGCGATCGATGGCGAGACGAGCTGCGTGGTGGTGCAGAACCCGAACATATTGGGCCATGTCGCCGATCTTTCCGAGCTGGCCGCCCGCTGTCACGAAAAGGGCGCTCTGCTGATCGCGGTGGTGACCGAGCCGGTGTCGCTCGGCGCGATCAGGTCGCCGGGCGAAATGGGCGCGGACATCGTTGTCGGCGAAGGGCAATCGATCGGGGTGGGGCTCCAGTTTGGCGGTCCTTATGTAGGATTGTTCGCAACTCGTGAGAAATATGTCCGGCAGATGCCGGGGCGGCTGTGCGGCGAGACCGTCGATGCATCGGGCAAGCGCGGCTTCGTGCTGACCCTCTCGACGCGTGAGCAGCACATCCGCCGCGAAAAGGCGACGTCGAATATCTGCACCAATTCAGGGCTTTGTGCGCTCGCCTTCTCAATTCACATGACCTTGCTGGGGGAGAAAGGCTTGCGCGATCTTGCCGCGCTCAACCATGCGCTGGCGGTGAACGCTGCCGAGCGGCTCGGCAGCATCGCTGGCGTCGAGCTCGTCAATGGAAGCTTCTTCAACGAGTTCACCTTGCGCCTTCCGCAAGAGGCGCGGCCGGTCGTCCGCGCGCTGGCCGATCGCGGCATATTGGGCGGCGTGTCGCTGGGGCGGCTCTATCCGGGCGAAGCAGCGCTGGCGAACGGGCTGGTCGTCGCCGTCACCGAGACCGGCACGGCGGAGGATGTCGCGACCCTGGCCGGGGCGCTTGAGGAGGAATTGGCATGAGCATCAATGCAGGCGGCTGGCGGCCGGAAATGGGCAGCGGGGAAGCGGGCGAGGTTGCCACCTACACCGGCAATCGCGCGCTGATGCTGGAAGAGGGGCTGATCTTCGAGCGCGAGGATTTCGGGGGCACCGGCGTCGAACTGCCGACCGCGCCGAAAGTGGTTTCGCGTCTCGGCGGGGTGGAGCGCAACCGCCCGATCGGGCTGCCGGGGCTCAGCGAGCCGGAGACGGTGCGCCATTATACGCGCCTCAGCCGCCAAAATTATGCGATCGATCTCGGGGTGTTTCCGCTCGGCTCGTGCACGATGAAGCACAATCCCCGGCTCAACGAGAAGATGGCGCGGCTTCCCGGCTTTGCGGACATTCATCCGCTCGCGCCGGTGCAGACCGTGCAGGGCGCGCTCGAGCTGATCGATCTGGTCGGCGAATGGCTGATCAAGCTTACCGGTATGCAGGCGGTCGCGATGAGCCCCAAGGCGGGCGCGCATGGCGAGCTGTGCGGGCTGCTTGCGATCCGGGCTGCGCTTGAGGCGCGCGGCGATGCCCGCTCGGTGGTGCTCGTCCCTGAAAGCGCGCACGGCACCAATCCCGCCACTGCGGCCTTCTGCGGCTATGCCGTCGAAAATATCCCCGCGACGGCCGATGGGCGCGTCGATCTCGAAGCGCTCAGAGCGCGGCTGGGCCCGGACGTGGCGGCGGTGATGATCACCAACCCGAACACATGCGGCCTGTTCGAGCGCGACATGATCGCGCTTTCGGAAGCGGTGCATGCGGCCGGCGCGCTGGTCTATTGCGACGGCGCCAATTTCAACGCGATCGTCGGACGGGTGCGGCCCGGCGATCTCGGCGTCGATGCGATGCACATCAATCTGCACAAGACCTTCTCCACCCCGCATGGCGGCGGCGGACCGGGGGCGGGGCCGGTGGTGTTCTCAGCCGCGCTCGCGCCCTACGCACCGCTGCCCTTTGTCGAGAAGCGCCCCGATGGCTTCCATCTCGTGGAGGAAGAAACGGCCGGCGAACATCATGCTGGCAGCTTCGGGCGGATGGTCGCCTTTCACGGCCAGATGGGCATGTTTACCCGCGCCGCCGCCTATATGCTGAGCCATGGCGCCGATGGGCTCCGGCAGGTCGCCGAGGATGCCGTGCTCAACGCCAATTATGTGCTGCGGCGGCTGGAGGACGTGCTTGATGCCCCGTTCGGATCGAGCGGCCCGTGCATGCACGAGGCGCTGTTTTCTGACGAAGGTTTTCCCGATGGCTTCACGACCCTGGATGTCGCGAAGGGCCTGATCGACGAGGGCTTTCATCCGATGACGATGTATTTCCCGCTCGTCGTCCACGGATCGATGCTGGTCGAGCCGACCGAGACCGAGAGCAAGGCCGCGCTCGATCAATTCATCGGCGCGCTTCGCAGCGTCGCCGAGCGGGCGAAGGCAGGCGATGCGAGCCTCAAGTCGGCGCCCCATTTCGCGCCCCGCCGTCGCCTCGACGAGACTGCCGCGGCGCGCAAACCCGTGTTGGTGTGGCGGGAGCCGGAGCAGGCGCTCGCCGCCGAATAGCATCTTCGGGCGCGATATGGCGAAGTCTATTTGCGCCGAACGCGCCCGCGCGCCATCGACACATGGGGCGAAGTCGCTACTCGTTAACCATTCCCTCTCAGCGCTCCGTCGATCGACAGGGTCGCTACAGATGCGGAACGAATATGGTTATCGAGTGTTAGCTTTACCGATGTGGCTGCGGACGGGCCGCGGCAATCTCTCCGGAGGTGACGATGAAAAAAACAATATTGGTGATGACGCTGACCGGCGCGCTCGCCCTTGGCGCTTGCGCAAAAACCCCTCCGCCGGAGCCGCCGCCCCCGCCGCCGGGCGCAATCCCGGGCTCGGTTGCCGCGGACACCAACGGCGATGGTATCGCAGACGGCTATTACACATCGGATGGCGTCTATCATGCCAATCCGCTGCCGCCGCCACCTCCGCCACCTCCGCCGCCGCCACCCCCGCCGCCTCCGCCTCCCAGCAAGTCGGGCGAGCGCGGCTGATCGCTAAGCTGATGGAGCGCGGCGACGTCGCCGCGCTCCTTTCGACATGGTTATGAAGTTGCGTTCAATTCTGTTCGCATGGCTGGCGATAGTGCTCGTTGCGACGCCGCCTGTTGCTGCACGCGCCGATCGTCCCCAGGAGGTGACCGCGCAAATCAAGTCCGCAGCCAGCGGCAAGTTCAAGAAATTCTATAAGGCACGCGGTTTCCTGCCGATCTGGGCCCGTAACGGCACAATCGGGCCGGAGGCAGACCGGCTGATCGGAATGCTGCGGACGGCGGATCTCGATGGCCTAGATCCACGCGATTATGATCCGGACGGGCTCCGCCGCGCTGTCGTCGACGTTCGCAACGGCAATTCCGCAGCGCTCGGGCGTACCGAGCTCAAGCTCTCCAAAGCCTTTTACGCTTATGTGCGCGATCTGCGCGATCCCGGCGCGTTCCGATCGGACAAGATTGTTTTCGCTGATCCACGGATGAAGCCGCAGCGGCTGTTGCCGGCCGATGTGCTGATGCCGGCGGCGATCGCCCCGTCGCTGGACGTCTATCTGGCGGCTTCGAGCTGGATGAATCCGATTTACGACAATCTGCGCGATGCGCTGGAAGATTTCCGCAAGCATTGGGACGATCTGCCAGCCGGAACGGTTGCGACCGGGGCGCCGCTCCGTCTCGGCGCTTCGGGCGAGCGCGTGCGTGACCTGCGTCACAGGCTCGGCTTGGCGGACGGCAGCCGCTTCGACAAGCCGCTCGCCTGGAAGGTGAGGGTCTTCCAGATGGAGCATGGCTTGCCAGCGACCGGGATCGCGGACAGCGCCACCATCGCTGCGCTCAACCGCAACTCCTCATCCTACGAGCAACGGATCAGGCTGAACCTGCAACGGGTGCGGCTGCTGCCGCCGGCGAGCACGCGGCAGGTCGTCGTCAACATCGCCGATGCGAAGCTGATGATGTTTGGCGAGGGTAAGCAGCAGGGCGAGATGCGCGTGGTGGTCGGCAAGCCCAACGAACAGACGCCGGTGATGGCGGGCATGATCAGCTACGCGATCCTCAACCCTTATTGGAATGTGCCGACCGATCTGGTTCGGGATCGCGTTGCGCCGAAGGTGCTCGCCGGGCAGACCTTCGAAGGCATGCATTATGAAGCGCTTTCCGATTGGAC
>CBFRWL010000070.1:0-9932 GCA_965727025.1 uncultured Sphingomonas sp. | reverse complement strand
TCCCAAAGAGGTAGCCTCATGGGGTAAACGAAGCGGGCGGCAAAAAAGCGAGAACGTCTGATCAGCCTTTCGTCCGGTGCTGGTAGCTTAGCATTCCTGATAATCTGGCAATCAAATTGGACTGCATAATGTTTCATTCTAAAATTCAAGGCGTCTCCAGAACTGCTCAAGAGCGTATCGATCTGTTAAACCAGCTCGCGCGCGAGATGGACGATCAGCCGCTGGCAGCTCGCTTACTCAAGATCGCATATCAGCTGAAGAAGCGGAATGCCGGTCGCGATGAGTTGGCCAGGACGAACCGGCTCCGCCTTCAATCCGCGCGGCGAATGGAGGATTGAGGGCGCTTCGAGTTCAGGGCAGATCTGCTTTGTCCAGCATGACCTTGCCATCCGCGAGACCAAGCTGGGCAATTTTTCTGCGCGCTAGCAGCCGAATCGCTGCTTGCTCGTCGGCGACAAATCGAAAAAACTGATCACTCGACATGCGCTGGCTCAAGGTCGCGCTTTTTGCAAAATCACGGGTGACCGTAACAAGCCAAGGCGAACCGTCTATCTCAGTGCGAACGGATATGCGCTGGCGATGGATCATTGGTCTCTCCGTCACCCGAAATACGCCGCAACGGCATGGCAGAAAAGCCAACCTAAGTTATACTGTCATATCACACTTTAACCGTGTCAGCGTGCGGCATAGGAGCGGCGAGAGCGTTGGTCCGCCGACCCGCACCGGTCCCGATCGAAAATGGTTCGCACGCGGATGCGCTCGGTCTTCCTAGCCGGTTCGATTGCTCACTGATCGCAAGCGCGGGCGCGCTCCAGCTCTTCGAGCACCTCTTCTGGAGCAACATCGCGTGTAATTTGCTCAATGTCAGGAGCTGCTTCCGGCGACACGCCAAGCTTGTCCGCCATCGCGGAAACAAGTTTCGCAAGCTTGGTCAGCTCATGCTCGGTCAGCAGGTTGATGTGCAGGTCCAGCGCAGCTCTTTTATCGGCGGCCGCCGCCATGCGATTTGGCTGATCAGCACGAACGTCGATAGGAAAATGGCTTCCACCGATGCTTCGGAAGCGAGGATGACGAAGCTCGGATCGAACGGTTTGAGGCCTGAAAATACCCCTATGTTAAGGAGAATCCAGACACCGTAAATCAGCGCATGGAGGCAGACGAAAGCAATACTGCCGGTAAAGCCGGTGATGGCCCGTGCAATCCTATCCCGAGCTGAAGCGACCTGCTCTTCCACGACGCGGCGCTTTTCCAGCGCTTCGATATTGCGCCGCAAGGCATCGCTTAAGCCTTCCGGCGACGGCGGTGGAATCACTGGCTCTGACATTTCACCTGCGAGTTATCCGCAGGAAACGCTTGAGCCTGGCTGAGGTTCGCGCTCAGGCTATTGGATATTGGGCGCGGCAATGATCTGCGCCTGGTGATCGCTGAGCATCGCACCGCCGCCCCCGATCCGATCCTTTGCAAGCTGGTCGCGCAGGGTTTTGCGGCACGCGACTATCTCGTCACCGGCACGCTCCATCCTTGCATCCGGGAATATTCACCCCGCTACCTCAAAGGTCTCGCGCGCATCAGCTGGCTGGCGCCTGACATGATCAGCGCCTTTCTCGATGGCACCCAGCCGCCACAGCTCACCGGCCGCAGGCTCATCCGTGCCAATGCCATCCCGCTCGACTGGCCTTCCCAGCGCAAGATGTTCGGGTTCGCCTGAGCGTCACGCCCACCTTCCTGACAGCCAAAAATCGGCCCTCTGAGATATGCGCCACTTCTGGCGCACCATCGCCACCGCCAATGCGTCTCTGGCTACCAATCCCCGAAGCAATAGCGTCGAAGAACCGCGTAAAACTGCGGCTGACGCTCACGTCTTAGCGAGGGATATCAGAGACCGCCGATTTAATGGACTGCGTGGTGCCGCCTACAGGACTCGAACCTGTGACCCCCGCATTACGAATGCGATGCTCTACCAGCTGAGCTAAGGCGGCTCCGGCAGGGCTGCGCCTTATCAGCCGGCAGATTCGAAAACAAGGGCGAGGGGACGCTGCATCGGAGCGAAAATAATCGCGCCGCTTGGCGATCCGGGTGCTCGCTGCCGGCCTGACTGGACGCTCATCGCAAACAAGCATGAGACCGGGCGCGGCTGCAGCGGCAATTAACCAAACATCAACCATGCGGTCCCAAAATGACACCGGGCCGGCATGGCTTAGGGACTGGGTGCATGGAAGATACAAATCCTTTCTCACTTGACCACGGCGTCGAGCAGGATTTTCCTGCCGCCGAGGAACCGGCGATGGAAGCACCGCCCGCGATCGGAGCGGACGAGCGGCGCATGCATGTGCGCGCTTATAATTACTGGGTCTCGTTGCTGGATGGGCGCCCTTACCCTTCGATCGACGATCTTGATCCTGATCATCCCGATTTCGGGCCGAACAGCGTGCTGCTGGATTTTACCAACGGCCCTGACAATGCGTCGATCCCCTTTTTGGGCAAGGCGCTTCGCGACGAAGGCGGTCTGGCAGGTGAGGTCCGGTCGATTGGCGATGTGCCGCCGCGATCGGTGCTGTCCCGGCTGACCGATCATTATCTCGAAATCCTGGCCAATCGCGCGCCGGTCGGCTTTGAAGCCGAGTATGTCAGCCATCGCGGCCTGCCGACCATGTATCGCGGCATTCTGATGCCGTTCACCTCCAATGGCGATGAGATCGACTTCATTTACGGCGTGATCAACTGGAAGGATGTCGTCGAGGTCGACATCGGCGACGACGTCCGCCGCGCGGTCGAACATGCCCTGTCGGAACCTGCGCCCGCCGCGCCGGCCGCCCCCTTGTGGACGGAGAGCCCCCAGCTGCCGCAGGCGCACCATGATCTTGGCCGCTTCGGCGCCCCTGGCCTCGAACCGATCGTGTTCGAGACGGAAGACATGATGGCGCCCGCCTCGGCGCTTTATGATCGGCTGGCGATCGCGCGCGAAGCCGCCGATGCGATGAGCTTCGCCGATCAGCGCAGCCGCGCGGCCCTTTATGCCGCGCTCGGCCAGGCCCATGATTTCGCGCTTGCCGCCGAGGAAGACGCGCAAACTTATGCCACCATCCTGGAGGATGCTGGCCTGAAGGCACAGGCGCGCGCGCCGATGACGCCCTTGGTCAAGCTGATTTTCGGGGTCGCGCATGACAAGACGCGGCTGGCCGAATATGCGGCGGTGCTCGCCTATGCCCGCCGCCTTGCCGTGCCGGCGGGATCGTTACCGGCGTTCCTCGAAGGCTTCGCCGGCGGCCTCAAGGCGGTCGTTCAGGCGGAACGAGCGCTGCGCCGCCCGGCTGTCGCGCCCGAGCGCGAAGCCGCCGTCCGCACCGCGCTCCGCAATATGGCTGCACTAGCCAGCGTGACGCTGCCCCCTATCGACGCGGACTATGTCAGCCTGGTCGCACGCCGCGAAGGTGACGGCAGCTTCTCCATCGTCAGGATCAGCGAGGCCGCCAAGGCTGAGCTGGCACGCGCAGCAAGACTTTTGAAACATTAAGCATCCATCTTCCTGCTCTGGCCACTGATCGATCAGAGGCCTATAGCCCGCAGATTATAAGACGCCGGGCTGGCGAGGAGAGCATAGATGAACGTCCGGAGCAGCTTTCCAGCGGGCGCATCCGATCAGACGATCGCGGAGGCCCTGCGCGCACCGTTGCTCGCGAGCGCACTGCCCGGAGATGCCGATAGTCTCGCCGATCACGAGATCGACCGGATCGTCGACTTCATAGCGGACACCGCTTCGCGCAGGGCACCGGGCGAGCCGGCGCTGCGGCTGCTGTCCTCGGGCCTGACCATCGATGGCGAGCGGCGGATGCGGCTCGCGGTGATCAACGACGACATGCCATTCCTGGTGGATTCGGTCGCGCAGGCGATCGCGGCGCATGGCCTCGATATCAGCCGCCTGCTTCACCCGGTGGTTTCGGTGCGGCGCGACGCGAGCGGCAAGCTGGTCGCCATTCTGCCCGACAGCGCTGACGGCGAACGGCGCGAGTCGATGATCTACATGGAAATCGAGCGCGCCGACGCACGGCCGCGCCGATCACTCCAGGACGACATTCTGGCCGCGCTCGCGGACGCGCGCGCCGCGGTGGAGGATTGGCCGCTCATGCAGTCGGCACTCCGGAAAGACGCGGAATCGCTGCCGGACGGCGAAGGCGCTGCCTTGTTGCGCTGGTTCCTCGACAGCCATCTTACGCAGCTCGGGCATCAACTCGAGACCCCGGACGGCCGGACGGCCGAGCAGCTGGGCATCCTGCGCAGTGCAGCCGGCCCGCTCTGGTCGGACGAAGAGCGTCGCGCTGCCTTCGCCTGGTTCGAAGATGGTCGTGAAGCGCCCCTCCTCCTGAAATCCGGACGCACCGCCACGGTGCATCGCCGCGTGCCGCTCGACCTGCTTGTCGTGCCCGTGCGCAAGGCCGGCAAGATCGAGGCAGTTTCGGTGCATGCGGCTCTATGGACGAGCGATGCGCTGAAAGCGCCGCCGGAAAAGGTGCCCGTGCTGCGCGCGCGTCTGCGCGCCATCGGTGAGAAGTTCGCATTCGATCCACGGGGGCATGCCGGCAAGGCGCTGAATCACGCGCTCGCGTCGCTGCCGCACGATCTGCTGATCGGGTTCGAACCGGCCGCGCTTGAGCGGCTGGCATTGACAGCGATGTCGCTCGCCGATCGGCCACGCCCGAAGCTCATCCTCGTGCCGGAAGCGCTCGGCCGCCGCCTGTTCGCTTTCGTTTGGCTTTCGCGCGACGAGATCTCAACCGCCCGCCGGCGCATGATCGGCGACTTGCTGGCGCAGGCCACGAAGGCGCCGCTGTCATCCTGGTCGATGGAACTGGGCGATGGCGATCTCGCGCTGCTTCGCTTCAGCTTCGATCTGACCGGTGGCGGAAAGCTGCCAAATGAGGCCGACTTGGATCGCCAAATCGCCGAGATGCTGCGCGGTTGGGCGCCGGCAGTCGAAGCAGCGCTGGCGGAGAGCCTCTCGCCGACACGGGCCACGCGGCTGGCGCTCAGCTGGGCATCGGCCTTTCCGCCCGCCTATCGCGAACGCTATTTCCCGCGCGAGGCGGCGCGCGACATTCTCTGCCTTTCGGCTCTTGCAAATCCCGAGCAGCGTGCAGCCCGCCTCTATCGCGCGCCCACCGATCGCGCGGAAACGCTCCGGCTCAAAATCTACCGGCTCAGCGGATTGGTCATGCTGTCGGATGTCGTGCCCGTGCTCGAGAATTTTGGGTTCAGCGCGCTCAAGGAAGTGCCCACCCGCCTCTCGACCGACCTCGAAGCCCAGATCTACGAGTTCATGGTGAGCGTCGAATCCGGCGACGTTGCCAGCCGGTTGCTTGCGCGTGCCGAGGTGAACGAAAGCGCCATCGCGGCGGTGCTGGAGGGCCGCGCCGAGAATGACGGGTTCAACCAGCTTATCCTTGCCGCCGAGCTTTCCCCCTCGGACGTTCTGCTGTTCCGGGCCTGGTTCCGCTACATGCGCCAGGCCGGGCTGACCTATGGCCTGCAGACGGTGGTGGATGCGCTCAAGCATTCGCCCGCCGCCGCGCGCGGATTGATCGCACTTTTCAAGGCGCTGCACGATCCTGCCAGCGCCAGCGAGAAGGCTGCCAAGGCGGCGGACGAGGCGGTGGTGGCGGCACTCGCGTCGGTCAACGCGATCGATGAAGACCGAATCCTGCGCTGGCTGCGTGCGCTGGTGAAGGCGACGCTTCGTACCAACGCCTTCGCGCCCGCGGCTGACGAAGCCTTGGCCTTCAAGGTGGAGAGCGCTGCCATCCCGGGCCTGCCTGCGCCCGTGCCATGGCGGGAAATCTGGGTTTACAGCCGCCGCTTGGAGGGCATTCACCTGCGCGGCGGCCCGGTCGCGCGCGGGGGCTTGCGCTGGTCCGATCGGCGCGATGACTTCCGCACCGAAATATTGGGGCTCATGAAGGCGCAGGTGGTCAAGAATGCCGTGATCGTGCCGACGGGCGCAAAGGGCGGCTTCTATCCCAAGCAACTCCCCTCTCCTGCCGACCGGGATGCCTGGATGGCGGAAGGCACCGAAAGCTACCGCATCTTCATCCGCTCGCTGCTTTCCGTGACCGATAATATCGTCAACGACGCGATCGTTCATCCCGAAGGCATCATCATCCGTGACGGTGACGATCCCTATTTCGTCGTCGCCGCCGACAAGGGGACCGCGACATTTTCGGACGTCGCCAATGCGATCGCGATCGATCGCGGCTTCTGGCTCGGCGATGCCTTCGCAAGCGGCGGCAGCCAGGGCTATGACCATAAAGCGATGGGGATCACCGCACGCGGAGCGTGGATTTCGGTGCAGCGGCATTTCGCCGAAATGGGTATCGACGTTCAGACCCAGCCGGTCCGCGTGGCAGGGTGCGGCGATATGTCGGGCGATGTGTTCGGCAATGGCATGCTGCTGTCCAAGGCGCTCAAGCTGGTCGCCGCCTTCGATCACCGCCATATCTTTCTGGATCCCGATCCCGATCCGGCCCGAAGCTGGGAAGAGCGCAACCGTCTGTTCGCGCTGCCGCGCTCCTCCTGGGCCGATTATGACGAGAAGCTGATCTCCAAGGGTGGCGGCATCTTCCCCCGCACGCAAAAATCCATTCCGCTCTCCGCCGAGGTGAAGGCGCTGCTCGATGTCGCCGAGGATAATCTCGATCCCTCGGCGTTGATCGCCGCCATCCTCAAAAGCTCGGTCGACCTGCTCTGGTTCGGCGGCATCGGCACCTATGTGAAGGCCCAATCCGAGGCGAACTCGCAGGCCGGCGACCCCGCCAATGATGCGCATCGCGTGAATGGACGGGAGGTTCGCGCCAAGGTGGTCGGCGAAGGTGCCAATCTCGGCGTGACCCAGGCGGGCCGCATCGAATTCGCGCTACAGGGCGGGCGCATCAACACCGATTTCATCGACAATTCCGCCGGCGTCGATTGCTCGGACAATGAGGTCAACATCAAGATTCCGCTCAATCGCGAGATGATCGAGGGCCGCCTTACGTTCGAGGACCGCAATGCCCTGCTCAAGGAAATGACGGACGACGTCGCTGCAATCGTGCTCGAAGATAACCGCCTGCAGACGCTTGCCTTGTCGTTGAGCGAGAATGACGCCACCAATGCGCTGGGCAGCCATATCCGCGTTATCGAAATGCTGGAGGCGCAGGGCCGCCTCAACCGCGCGGTTGAAGGCCTCGCGCCCAATGATGTGCTCAACCGGCGCGCGCAGGACGGCCGGGGACTGACCAGGCCCGAACTCGCCGTGCTGCTCTCCTATTCCAAGCTTGCGCTGCAGGCCGCGCTCGAACATTCCGAGACGCCCAAGGACAAGCTGTTGGAGTCCTTGCTGGAATCGGCCTTCCCGCCCGCGATGCGCGATCGCTGCGCGCAGCCGATCGCGCGGCACCGCCTTCGCAACGAGATCATATCCACCAAGCTTGCCAACCGCACCATCAACCGGCTGGGGTTCGTCATCCCGTTCGAACTTGCCGAGGAAGAGGGCGTTGGGCTCGCGCAGGTGGCGGCAGCCTATGTCGCAGTCGACACGCTGTTTAACGTGCAGAGTCTCTGGGAAGCCATCGAAAGCGCCGCCGTGACCGAAGGCAGCCGGCTCATGCTGATGACCGCCGCCGGAAGCGCGGTGCGCCGTCACCTCGCCGACATGCTTCGCTCCACCGGCGGCCGCGGGGAACCAACCGAGCTGGTCGGCCGCCTGAAGCTTGGCATCGGGCAGCTTGATGCGTCATTATCGACATTGCTCAAGCGCGAGGCGCGCCTCGAATCGGAGGCGCTGCGTGCGCGCTTGCAGGCGACAGGCGCTGACGACCGCCTGATCGACCAGATCATCAGGCTGGAGGAGCTCGACGGCGCCATCGGCAATGCCTTGCTCGCGCATAATTCGGGGATGGACGGCCTCGCCGTTACCCAGGCCTATGTGAAGCTGGGTGAAACGCTCGGGCTTGACTGGGCCCGTGCCGCGACGGCGCGCCTGCAGCCTTCGGATGCCTGGGAACGGCTGCTTGCGGCTGGCCTGGCGCGTGATTTCGAGCAACTCAGGCTGGATTTCCTGGCGCAACTGCCGTCGGGCGATCCGGTGGCGGCCATCGATGGGTGGCTGGCTCAGCACGCGACCGAGACCGGCCAGTTCAGGGATCTGATCGAGCGGGCTCGCGCCGTGGGAGCGCCAAGCGCAGCCATGCTTGCGCAAATCGCCAGCCAAGCGCGTGCCCTGCTCAGCCGGCAAATCTCCACGTAGCCGGGCCCGAGCCGATCATATTTGCGCCGGCAGCGCCCAATCGATCGGCTTCTGCCCGTGCTGCTTCAGAAAAGCGTTGGCCTTCGAGAAATGGCGGCATCCGAAGAAGCCGCTATGCGCCGAAAGCGGCGAGGGGTGCGCAGCCTTGAGCACCATGTGGCGGCCGCCCCTGTCGATGCTGTCGACGAACGCCGCTTTCTTTTGCGCGTAGCTGCCCCACAGCATGAAGACCACTGGCTCCTTGCGCGCATTGATCAAACGAATAACGGCATCGGTAAAACGCTCCCAGCCGCGCCCCTGATGGGAGGCGGCCTGCCCCATCTGGACCGTCAACACCGCGTTGAGCAGCAGCACCCCCTGCTGCGCCCAATGTTCGAGAAAACCGTGCCGGGCGCGCGGAATGCCGAGATCCGCCTCAAGCTCCTTGTAGATATTGACGAGGCTGGGCGGAATGCGGATGTCAGGTTTCACCGAGAAACATAGCCCGTGCGCCTGCCCCGGCCCGTGATAAGGATCCTGCCCCAGGATGACGACCCGCACATCTTCGAGGGGCGTCAGATCCATGGCGCGAAACCATTCGCTGCCTTTCGGATAGATCGACCTCCCCGCGGCCTTTTCGGCCTTCAGGAAGGATTTGAGCGCCTGCATGTAGGCGCTTTCGAATTCCGGCTTAAGCGGCCCGAGCCAGCTCGGGTGCAGCCGGACTTCCCCGTTCGTTGTCGCCCCCTCGCCGCCCATGCTCCTGTCTCCCGACGCGCGAACCCTCGCCCGTTCGGCTTCCTATCGGACATGCGCCATCAAAATCTACCTTCGCAGCAACGGACACCTTGCTTCCCGCTGCGTGCCAATTCTAGCAGGTGGCGGATCTCATGGCCGCATCCATCGCTTTGCTGGCAAGCTCTGCCAGCACAGGGAAGTTCTCCGCCCGCTCCCTGGCATGGGCGGACGCAGCCGTTCCCCGGATCACCCGGCCCTTGATGCCGTGGAAGATCGCGGCCAGCCGAAAGAAGTTGAAGGCGATGTAAAAGGGCCAGTTCGGGATTTGTTCGCGGCCGGTTCGACGGCAATATGCGGCGATATACGCCTGCTCCGAAGGGATGTTGAGCGCGTTCAGATCGGCCCCGATCAGCCCGGCGACGATGTTGGGCGGCATATGGTACATGAGTGCGTGATACGCGAAATCCGCCAGCGGATGCCCGAGCGTCGATAGCTCCCAATCGAGCACGGCGACCACGCGCGGCTCGCTCGGGTGGAAGATCATGTTGTCGCACCGAAAATCGCCGTGAACGATTGCTATGTCATCGCCGGGCGGGATCGCGCCTGGCAGCCATTCCACCAGACGATCCATATTGGCATCGCGCCCGGCTTCGACATCTTCGAGATATTGGCGCGACCAGCGGCTGATCTGCCGCGCGAAGTAATTGCCGGGCTTGCCATAATCGCCCAGGCCGATCGCCTGATAATCAGCCATATGGAGCCGCGCGATCGTCTCGTTCATCGCGTCGAAATAAGCCGGCCGCTCCTCGCGGCTTACTTCGGGAAAGGTCGCGTCCCAGAAGATCCGCCCTTCGACCATGTCCATCACGTAGAACCAGCTCCCGATCACGGCATCATCGGTGCAGAGCCCGAAAATATGCGGAACGGGAAAGCCGATGCC